>NZ_JBHXTO010000082.1:0-43991 GCF_042677425.1 Streptomyces sp. NPDC127119
ATACCCCCCCCGCGGGCCCGCGTGTGACAGGGGGGGGGGGTTTCCCTGCAAAGGGGGGGGGCCCCTACAAATACCCCGGCCCCCACGCCTTTGTCGAGCCGCTACGCGTTGACCGCGTCCTCCGCCTCGCTCGCGTCCTGCGCCCCCTCCTCCGCCGCGTCCTCGGACGCGGACCGCGGGGAAGGGATCTCGGCCGCGAGGCGCGACTCCATGCGCACCCGCCGCTCGTCGGCCTTCGTGCACAGGTCGTCGATCGCCCCGTTGAAGCGGGCCATCGACGGCGGGTCGGACGGGCCGAGCAGGTGCTCCTTCAGCGCGGCACGGGCCGCCGTGAACTGGTCCTTCTCGGGACGGCGTACCGACTCCAGGAGCGCCGCCACACCCTCCGCGCCCGGCGCCAGCACCACACCCGCCGACACCGTCGGGAACCCCGTGCGGAACGCCGCCTCGGTCATCCCCGACGTGTTCGCCACCGCGTACGGCTTCTCGCTCGACAGCCAGTCGGAGACGACCGACGAGACGTCGCTGACCAGCAGGTCCGCCTGGTTGAAGCACGCGAAGATACCCGGCCGCGCGTCCGTGATGATCTGGTGCTCCCACTCCGGGAAGGACGCCCAGTACGCCTTCTCCCAGGCCAGCGTGGCCTCGGCGATGGCGGCCTCACGGTCGCCCCGGGGCGCGCCCTGGAGCAGCATGCGCTCCATTTCGTCGGCGCTGTTGCGGAAGTCGGTGGACGTCAGCTTGTCCAGCTCGGCCGTGCGGCGCGTCAGTTCGGCCGCGGCACCGGCGTCGGGACGGGCGCCGGAGCGCAGCGCGGCGGCCTCGCGGATCATCGCCTTGATGCGTTCGTTCGCGGCGCCCGCGCGCAGGTCGACGGAGCCGGTCATCGGGTGCGGCTTGTAGAGGAGCCGTACACCCTCGTCGGCCAGGAGCTGCCGGACGATGTTCTCGCCGGCCAGGACCACGGACGTGTTGCCGGGGTTGCCGTCCCAGCCCTCCCACGTGGGGGCGTACAGCACGGTCGTGAACGCGCCCGTCGGCGCCCCCGAGTAGGGGCGGATCGGTGCGAGCTGCGGGCGGCCGACCTCGACGATGTCCTTGTCCTCGACGCCGACCTCGGCCAGCGCGTACCGCTCGCGGGCCGCGGGACCGGCCACCCACACCTCGTCGTACGCCTTCGCGTACGGGTTGCAGGAGGAGAGCTTGTCGCTCTCGCCGTGGTTGATGAAGGCGTGCTTGACGGTGGGGATGCGCAGGACCTGCGAGGTCTTCGCGGCGTTCGCCGGGTGGAGCATCATCTTCAGCGTCGAGTTCTCCAGCGAGAACATCGTCGAGACCTTCGGGAAGCAGATCACCGGTACGTCGGTGGCGTCGATCTTCTGCACCATGAACCGCTCGCGCAGCACGATCAGCGGCTTCGCGTCGACCGCGGAGACCGTGGAGAGCCACATGTTCGCCTGGTACGCGGAGGTCGTGCCGCCGGAGAAGTACATGGCGACCGTCGGCCGGTAGTCGGCCAGCCACGCGTCCAGCCACTCCATGACCTTCTGCTCGCTCAGGGCGCGCTTCTTCGGCAGCAGCCAGGTGGCGAGCCATGCCGTGCCGCCGCCGATCAGCACGAGGGCGACACCGAGGCCGATGGCGCCCCACAGGGCGTCCTCGGTGGCTGCGGTGACCATCAGGCCGATCGTGGTCGGGACGGAGAAGGTGAGCAGCCGGTGACCGGGGCGCCGGGCCAGGATGCGCGGCGGCGCGGTGGTCAGGCGCAGCGCGGACGCGTCGATGTTCCGGGTGACGATCGGCAGCGTACGGGTGCGGCGGACCATGACGGCGGCGGCCTGGCAGGCGAAGTGCAGGGCGTAGAAGACGCACAGCCCGACCATCAGCGGCGCCTGCTCGTGCGTCGGGCTGATGCCGTCGATCCGCAGGAGCCCCACCAGGATGATCATGTCGCGCAGCAGCTGCCGGACCGTGGCGTCGAAGCGGACCTTGCCGAGCAGCGAGAGCAGCCCGGGGTCCCGGTACTGCAGGAACACGTCGAGGGCGAGGCCGGCGGCGCTCGCGGCGACGAACACCGGGACGTTCGGCAGCAGAGCGGAGACGATCTGAGCCGTGAAGAGCGCGAACATCGAGAGCAGCGCGGAGAGCTGCACGATGCGGCGGGTGGCGAGTCCGGCGGAGGGCACGGAATGGGCTCCTGCGAGGGGTGCGGCGGATGGGGGGAGGCGTGGAGGTCGGGCCTCGCCGTACCTCCCTGAAGCTCGTACGGGAGAGGCCGATCCCTGACCGTATGACCTCTGCGGGTCGCCTAGCAATCTTGCGTGAGAACTATCACCGGATTTGGGTTTAAAACGACGAGAAGCTGTGACGCTCCCTTCCCGCTCTCGGCGCGCGCCCCCGCCGGCCCGCCTCCCCGCGTCCGCCCCTCGAAACACGGGGGCGTCGGCCGCCCCCCGTCCCGTAGATTGCACGAACCGGACAGGTCGCGGGTCGGGCCATGGGAATGTTGGGAACATCGGGGTGCAGCGTGTCAGCGGCTAGGCGGGCGGCAAGCAGGCAGGGCGTCGTGGACGCCCGCAGGATCGTCGTCAAGGTGGGCTCCTCGTCCCTGACCACCGCGGCCGGAGGCCTCGACGCCGACCGCGTGGACGCCCTCGTCGACGTACTCGCCAAGAGCCGCGGCGGCGGCGAGCACGAGGTCGTCCTCGTCTCGTCCGGCGCCATCGCCGCCGGTCTCGCCCCGCTGGGCCTGCGCCGCCGCCCCAAGGACCTGGCCCGCCAGCAGGCCGCCGCCAGCGTCGGCCAGGGCCTTCTGGTCGCCCGCTACACCGCCTCCTTCGCCCGGTACGGCGTCCGGGTCGGCCAGGTGCTGCTCACCTCCGACGACATGAGCCGCCGCGCCCACCACCGCAACGCCTCCCGCACCCTCGACAAGCTCCTCGCGATGGGCGCCCTGCCGGTCGTCAACGAGAACGACACCGTCGCCACGGACGAGATCCGCTTCGGCGACAACGACCGCCTCGCGGCCCTCGTCGCCCATCTCGTCCGCGCGGACCTGCTCGTCCTGCTCTCCGACGTGGACGGCGTGTACGACGGCGACCCCAGCCGACCCGGTACGTCGCGGATAGCGGAAGTACGCACTCCGGCCGACCTCGCCCACGTCGACATCGGCAGTACGGGCAAGGCGGGCGTCGGCACCGGAGGCATGGTCACCAAGGTCGAGGCGGCCCGGATCGCCGCCGCGGCCGGCATCCCGGTGGTGCTGACGAGCGCCGTGCACGCCGCGGACGCCCTCGCCGGACGGGACACCGGCACGTACTTCCACGCCACCGGCCGCCGCTCCGCCGACCGGCTGCTCTGGCTCCAGCACGCGTCGACCCCGCAGGGCGCCCTCGTCCTGGACGACGGGGCCGTGCGCGCGGTCGTCGAGCGGCGCACGTCCCTGCTGCCCGCGGGCATCGCGGCCGTCGAGGGCGACTTCACCGCCGGTGACCCCGTCGAACTGCGCGACGGCACGGGGCGGGCGGTCGCCCGGGGCCTGGTCAACTTCGACGCCAAGGAGATCCCCCAGCTGATCGGGCGCTCCACGCACGACCTGGCCCGCGAGCTGGGCCCCGCGTACGAACGCGAGGTCGTGCACCGGGACGACCTGGTGCTGCTGAATCAGTGAACGGGACGGCCCGAAGGGGTCCGCGGGGGCCCGGAGGGGCCCGGAGCGGTGTTCACCGGACGTCCACCGGCGTACGCCCGGCGCTCCGCACGTCAACAGGGCCCCGGCCGAAAAGGGTGGGGAACGGTGGACAAAGCCCCTGCCCGGAGGTGGACCTTCGGTAAAAGTGCCACGCGGCGCCTTCCCACCTGCTCAACTTTGTCTCAGGGAGACCCCCTCAGTCCGATCAGTCGACAGTCCGAGCGGACCCACTGCGTGAAGGAGGCCGTCGTGAGACGAGTGCGCCCTGGGGCGGCGGCGTCCCGCAGTCTTGGCGGCTCGCGCGCGGCCGGCGAGGAGCGTGCGCTCACCAGCGTCGCCGCCGGTGAGATGTACGAGGCGGAGGAGCCGCAGGACCTGCCGCGGCTGTGGCACGTCACGCTCAGCGTCTCGGGCGGCGAGGCCCCGCTGAAAGAGGTCAGGCGCGGCCTGGAACAGCTCGCCCACGACCACCCCTTTCTGCTGACCAGCCGGTACGCCAACGACCATGCGGAGATCCGCTACTGGGAGGAGGCCCGCGACCTGCACGACGCTGCCGCGGTCGCGCTGCGGCTGTGGGGCGAGCACCGCCAGACCGCGAAGCTGCCGCCGTGGGAGATCGTCGGCCTGGAGGTCATCGACCGCGAGACCTACCACCAGCGGATCGCGGAGGGCTACGGGCCGCTGCCGGCCACCCCGGTCGGCGTCCACCCGTTCTGACCGCGGTGGCGCCTGCCCCCTTGGCCCCAGCCCCCGTGGCCGCTGCCTCTGTGGTTCCTGGGGCACACGCTTTCTACGGCCATTTCGGGACCTGTCTCGCGGTGTGGGACAACGGCTGAACAGCTCTCGCGGGCGCACTACCCTGCGGGTTATGACCACGCTCTCGCCGTACGACTCGATGTCCCCGGTCACCCAGGCCGCCTACCGTGCCAAGGGCGCCGCCGCCGACCTCGCTCCGCTGCCGCGCGCGGAGAAGGACGACGCGCTGCTCGCGATCGCGGACGCCCTCGAAGTGCGTACGAGCGACGTCGTCGAGGCCAACGCCAAGGACATCGAGCGCGCCCGCGCGGCCGGCACCAGCGAGACCGTCATCGACCGGCTCACGCTCACCCCCGAGCGGATCCGCGCCATCGCCTCCGACGTACGCGACGTGGTGGCGCTGCCCGACCCGGTCGGCGAGGTCGTCCGCGGCTCGACCCTCCCGAACGGCATCGACCTGCGCCAGGTCCGCGTCCCGCTCGGCGTCGTCGGCATCATCTACGAGGCCCGCCCGAACGTGACGGTCGACGCCGCCGCCCTGTGCCTGAAGTCCGGCAACGCGGTGCTGCTGCGCGGCTCGTCCTCGGCGTACGAGTCCAACTCCGCCCTCGTCCGCGTCCTGCGCGACGCCGTCGGCGGCTCGGGCCTGCCCGCCGACGCCGTCCAGCTCGTACCGGGCGACAGCCGCGAGTCCGTACGGGAGCTGATGCGCGCCCGGGGCCTCGTCGACGTGCTCATCCCGCGCGGCGGCGCCTCGTTGATCCGCACGGTCGTCCAGGAGTCCACCGTCCCGGTCATCGAGACCGGCACCGGCAACTGCCATGTCTACGTCGACGCGCACGCCGACCTCGACATGGCGATCGACATCCTCATCAACTCCAAGGCGCAGCGGCCCAGCGTCTGCAACGCCGCCGAGACGCTCCTCGTCCACCAGGACATCGCGCCCCGGTTCCTGCCGCTCGCCCTCGACGCCCTCGCGGAGGCCGGCGTCACCGTGCACGGCGACGAGCGCGTCCTCGCGTACGGCCAGGGCTCCAAGGCCACCGTCGTCGAGGCGACGACCGAGGACTGGGAGACCGAGTACCTGTCGTACGACATCGCGGCGGCCGTCGTCGACTCGCTGGAGCGGGCCGTCGACCACATCCGGCTGTGGACCTCCGGGCACACCGAGGCGATCGTCACCACCTCGCAGCAGGCGGCCCGCCGCTTCACCCAGCTGGTCGATTCGACGACGGTGGCCGTGAACGCGTCCACGCGCTTCACCGACGGCGGCCAGTTCGGCTTCGGCGCCGAGATCGGCATCTCCACGCAGAAGCTGCACGCGCGGGGGCCCATGGGCCTGCCGGAGCTGACGAGCACCAAGTACATCGTCACGGGCGACGGACACATCCGGCGCTGACCGCGTCCGGCGCCGGGCACCTCGGACCGCCCCGGCGCCGGCCGTCTCGCCAGCCGGGAGAATTTCCTTACGGTCTGCCCAAATTGACCACCCCGGTCTACTCTGGATCCGTGCCGGAGGACGTGGGGGGCACGCCGTTCCCTGACGGCTGGGAGCCCGACGACGACCGTGACCGCGGAGGTGCGGACGAAGAGTTCGCCTCCGTGGTCTTCGACGAGGCCTTCGTGCGGGCGGCGACCGTGCACGAGCCGACCGCCGTGGAGCGCCTCCTGGCCGCCGCGCAGGCGAGAGCGGAGGCCTCCGAGGCCGAGGCCCGCCGAGCGCGCACCCGGGGCCTGCGAGGGGACGACGAGCTCTACGAGGACGGGTTCGGCCCCGACGGACCGGGTGATTTCGGCCACGACCCCGATCTGGACGACCTCGACGACCGTGACGTCCTGCACGGCCGCTACGGCCACCCCGGCGCCTATGGCAAGCAGGCCCGCTGGCATCGCCCCGTGGCCTGGATGCTCGCCCTCGTGATGGGCATCGGCATGGTCGCGCTGGCGTTCGCGGCGGTCTACCGGGGAGCCTCGTCGAGCAGCGGGGACCAGGTCCCGCCACCCGCCTCCACCGGCCTCGAACAGGGCGGCGGTGTGGGCCCCTCGGCCTCCGCCGACTACTCGCCGCCGGCCGCCTCGGCGGTGCCTCGCACGCCGTGACGGTTCTGGCCGGGACAAGGGCCGGAACAGGTTTGAAACGGCTCTCCCGCAGCGTGCCGGGCTGCTCCGGGAGCTGATGGCGAATGTGGTGAGAACCTGTCAGAACTTGTCGTGTAGCAGGGCGTTTACCTGAGGTCCAGGAGACCTACTCTGAAAGTATGGGCAGTCCTGGAGACCCACCGGAGGGGACATCCGAGGGTGTACCCGGCGGTGGCGAGGAGGAGTACCGGTCCGTCGTCTTCGACGAATCGTTCGTCCGCGCTGCCCGCCTCCAGGAGTTCTCCGCGCAGGAGCGGATCGGCGACCACACCCCGGCCGTCCGCCGCCGCCCCCCGATGCGACGGGGTCTCTCCCGGCAGGCCCTGGTCCTCGTCGTCCTGATCGCCGTGGCGTTCGGCACGGCGATCTACATGGGCGTACGCCATCCGTACCAGACCCCCGTCGCGAAGCATCCCGAACCACTGCGCATGACGGTGATCCCGCTCGCGCCGCAGAGCCGCGTGCCCGGTTCGGCCGATGTGGAGGACCTGTACGCGCACAGCCCCGCCGACCAGTTCCCTATAGGCGCCGACGGCATCACGCTGCCCGCCTCGCGGCGCACCGCGCACTTCTCCGACAGCCAGATCGTCACCGCGCTGACCACGGCGAAGGACTACCTCGTCGAGTCAGCGCTCGACCCGGACGTCCTCACCGGGGGTGCCAGCCGGTCGGTGCGGATCCTGCTCGACCCGCAGCAGCTCGACCAGTTCGACCAGAGCTTCCGCAGCCCCACCGCGGACGGGCGGCACGCGCCCACCGGGTGGCTGGTGCGCTTCGACCCGGCGCAGGCCGAGCTGGCCGACACGAAGATCCGGGTGCAGGGCACGCTGGCCGCGGCGGAGACGGACTCCGACACGCTCGAGGTCAGCGCCGACCACACGTTCGTGTACGCGCTGCGGCCCACCGGGTCCGACGAGAAGGCCGCGGCCTCGCTGTTCACCGTCCGGCGTGAGCTGCACTTCCGGTTCGACCGGGACGATCTGCGGATGCACCAGGCCGAACTGCTCGTCTCCTACGTCCAGGCCGGGCCGCTGGCCTGTGCGGAGGACGCGACGAACCAGTTGCATCCGCTGCTGGCGGGGGAGACGGCCAAGGCCGGCGGGCCCGCCGGGACGGATCCGTTCGCCACGGGGAGTGCCACGTCGTTGTGCGGGTCGTTGGCGGCCAGCGCGCAACCCAAGCTGTGAGCTCCGCTGATCGGGGTGCGTGGTGAGCTGCGGGTCCGGTGGGGGCTTGTCGCGCCGTTCCCCGCGCCCCTGAGGGGGTGGGGGTGCGGTGGTGTTGTGACCTGTTGGCCCGGTGGGGGCTGGGTGCGCCGTTCCCCGCGCCCCTGACGGGCGGGGCGGCGGGGCGGCGTTTTGACCTGCGGGTTCGTCAGGTGTTGTCTGCCGGCGGGGTGTCCTCCGGGTCGTCCGTGCGTGGGCGGTCCTTCGTGGTGCTGCTCGTGCTGCTGCCGGTCGCGAAGCCGCCGAAGCCGCGTCGTACCCGGCCGCCGAGGTCGCCCGCGCCGCCCGCGATGTCGCTGACCAGCTTCATCAGCGGGTCCTTGGAGTTCTTCACGTCCGTGGCGTAGCTGGCCGCCGACTGGCGGAAGGAGTCCGTGACCGACGTGTCGCCGTCCTCGTCGCGCCGCGGGTAGTGGCCGTCCATGATCCGCTGGTGGTCGCGGGACTCCGCCCACTTCTTCAGCTCGGCCGCCCGGACCGTGGTGAAGGGGTGGGAGCGGGGCATCACGTTCAGGATCTTGAGCACGGAGTCGCGGAGGTCGCCGCCGGCCTCGTACTCCTCGGCCTGGGCGAGGAACGCGTCCACGTTCATCTCGTGCAGGTGGTTGCCGCCCGCGATCTTCATCAGGCCGCGCATCGAGGCCTGCAGGTCCTGGCCGACCAGCAGTCCCGCCCGGTCGGCGGACAGCTCGGACTTGCGGAACCACTCGCGCAGGGCGGTCACGATCGCCATGATCGCGAGGTTGCCGAGGGGGATCCACGCCACGCGCAGGGCGAGGCTGGTGAGGAAGAGCAGGATCGTGCGGTAGACGGAGTGGCCGGACAGCGCGTGGCCCACCTCGTGGCCGATGACCGCCCGCATCTCCTCCTCGTCGAGCAGCTCGACGAGTCCGGTGGTGACGACGATGATCGGCTCGTCCAGGCCGATGCACATCGCGTTCGGCTGGGGGTCCTGGTTCACGTACATCGGCGGGACCTTGTCGAGGTCCAGGATGTAGCACGCGTCGCGCAGCATCACGTTCAGGTGGGCGAACTGGGCGTCCGAGACACGCACCGAGTCCGACAGGAACAGCAGCCGCAGGCTGCGCTCCGGGAGCAGGCCGCTGAGCGCTTTGAAGACCGTGTCGAAGCCGGTGAGCTTGCGCAGGGCGACCAGGGCCGAGCGGTCCGCGGGGTGCTCGTACGCCCGGGAGGAGATTCCCTCGAAGCGCCTGCGCTGCCTGCTCGGTACGTTCTCGTGGCTTTCTTCTGGCATGTGGTCCCCCATGCGTTTGGTTGCCTTCTGTGCCCCCAAGGCGGGGACCAGCCTAGGCGGAGATACCTTGGACGGGCAGTACAGCGAAGGAGCAGTACGTCAAGGAGTAGTACGTCATGGAGCATTCCCCCGGATCGTGGCTCGTCGAGGCCGCGAGTGCCGCCCAGGAGCAAGGGGCGGGCAATCTCCTCCGCATCGTGCTGATCGTGATGGTCGTCGGATGTGGGCTGGCCGCCTGGTTCCTTTTGCGCGGCTACAAACGGGACGACTGAGACCCCGCGGAAGGTTCCCGGCCCGCCGGAGCCGAACTCCCCAACGGCGGAGTCGGAGTGATGGCGCGGAGGCCCGCCGCTTACGATGTGCGGAAGTCTTTATCCCGCCCTCCCCCACTCTCGACTGCGCTCGGGCGGGGGGACCCCCATGGATAGGTCCTGCTGAAGATGAGCTTCCACAGCACCGCTGCCCAGTTGGTCACACTTGCCGCCGAGGGCGAGGAGCACGGTGGCAACCACGAGAGCCTGAACCCCCTGTTCGTCGGCGGTGGAGCCTTTCTCGTCCTCCTGCTGCTGCTGTGGATCACCACCCGCTTCAACCGGGACCGCTGACGGCCGCGCGACAGAGCCCGTCGTCCGGGCCGGTAGGGTCTGCACGCATGGGAGAGCAGGACATGCCTACCGGTCCGGCGGGCGTCGTGGCACACGACGCACGGCGTGGCACGGGTAACGGACCGTCGAACCCGGGCAAGCGCCGCCTCGGTGTCATGGGCGGAACGTTCGACCCGATCCACCACGGACACCTCGTGGCCGCCAGTGAGGTCGCCGCGCGGTTCCACCTCGACGAGGTGGTGTTCGTACCGACCGGACAGCCGTGGCAGAAGACCGACCGCAAGGTCTCGCCAGCCGAGGACCGCTATCTGATGACGGTCATCTCGACGGCCGAGAACCCGCAGTTCTCCGTGAGCCGCATCGACATCGACCGCGGTGGTCCCACCTACACCACGGACACGCTGCGCGACCTGCGCATGCTCAACCCCGACACGGATCTGTTCTTCATCACCGGCGCCGACGCGCTCGGCCAGATCCTCACCTGGCGCGACCACGACGAACTGTTCTCCCTCGCGCACTTCATCGGGGTCACCCGGCCCGGCCACATACTGACCGACACCGGTCTGCCCGAGGGCGGTGTCTCGCTGGTCGAGGTCCCCGCGCTCGCCATCTCGTCCACGGACTGCCGGGTCCGGGTCGCGAAGGGTGACCCGGTCTGGTACCTGGTGCCGGACGGTGTCGTGCGCTACATCGACAAGCGTGAGCTGTACCGCGGCGAGTGAGCCGAGAGGGGCACCGGTGAACGACCGATACGACGCTGGGTACGGAGGCGACCAGTACGAACTCGTCGGCTACGACGAGTTCGGGCAGCCCGTGTACCGGCAGGTACCGCAGCCGGGGCAGTCTCCGCAGCACCCTCAGTACTCTCCGCAACAGGACGAGTACGGCTCGTACGACCCCTACGGCGGACAGGCGCAGGGACAGACGCAGGGCCAGGTTCCGGGGCAGGCGCCCGCGCAGGACTACGGGCAGCAGGACTACAGCCAGGACTACGGGCAGCAGCAGGGGTACGGGCAGGGCTACGGCTACGACCCGTACGCGACGGGTCAGCAGACAGGACATCACGCAGGGCAGCAGGCGGCGCCCGTGGTGTCGTACGACACCGGTCAGCAGCAACCTGTGGCGCCCCATGACACAGGCCGGCAGCAGCCCCAGATGGCCGAGCAGACCGCCTACATCCCGCAGCAGGCGGGCCCCGCGAAGGACGCGGCCCCCGCCCCCGTACCGCCGGAGGGCGACGAGGGGGCGGGCGAACCCGACTACCGCACCGAGCAGTTCGCGTTCGTCGAGGAGCAGCCCGAGCAGTCCGAGGACGTCATCGACTGGCTCAAGTTCACCGAGAACCGCACCGAGCGGCGCGAGGAGGCCAAGCGCCGCGCGCGCGGCCGGGTGGTCGCCCTCGTCGTCGTCCTCGCGATGGTCGTGGTGGGCGGGGCGGGCTACCTCTGGTTCGCCGGGAAGCTGCCCGGGTCCTCGTCGGAGGCGAAGGGCGGCACGACCACCGCCGCGGGCGCCCAGAAGCGCGACGTGATCGTCGTCCATCTGCACAACACCAAGGGCAGCGGCACCTCGACGGCCCTCCTTGTCAACAACACCACCACGAAGCAGGGCACCACGGTCCTGCTGCCCAACTCCCTCGCCCTGACGGACGACGACGGCGGCGCGACCACCCTCTCCAAGTCGGTCGACGACGACGGTTCCTCGGGGACGCGCGACGAGCTCGACACCGTGCTCGGCACGGACATCGAGGGCACCTGGCGCCTGGACACCCCGTACCTCAACAACCTGGTCGAGCTCGTCGGCAACATCGACATCGACACCGACGCGGACGTGCCGGACCCCGAGGCGAAGAAGAAGGGCGAGGCACCCCTCGTCAAGAAGGGCGAGCAGCAGACGCTCAGCGGCAAGATGGCCGTCGCGTACGCCACGTACCGCGCCTCCGGGGAGTCGCAGAACGCGCAGCTGCAGCGGTTCGGGCAGGTCATGCAGGGCGTGCTGCGCAAGCTGTCGTCCGACGAGCAGGCCGCCACGACCACCGTGCAGACGCTCGCGCAGATCCTCGACCCCTCGCTCACCGACAAGGACCTGGGCGCGTTCCTCGCCAAGCTCGCGGACCGCGCCAAGGAGGGTGACTTCAAGACCGCCCTGCTGCCCGTCCAGACGGACGGCCGGCTCAGCACGCAGGCGAGCGACAGCGTGGTCAAGGACGTCCTCGGCGGTGCCGCCAGGAGCCCCGAGGAGGGCGCCGCCGTCCAGGTCGGCATCCGCAACGCCACGGCCGACAAGGACGCCACCGAGAAGGCCAGGGTCGTGCTGCTCAACGGCGGCTACACCTTCGTCGACGGCGGTACGGCCGACGTCGCGCAGGCGGTGTCCGAGATCACATACGCCGACGCCGCCAAGAAGGAGGACGCGACGGAGGTCGCCAAGACACTCGGCCTGCCGACGACCTCCGTGAAGAAGGGCAAGGCCACCTCGAACGCGGACGTCTCGGTGGTGCTGGGCCAGGACTACAAGGTGGGCGAGTAGTCCCCGTCCCCACGGGCTCGCGGGCCCGTGGGCCCGTGGGGACGCGTTCCCCGGGCCCGCGGGATGATCCATTCGACGGGTGGGGTGCCGTCGGCGGTCCGTGAGACCCTTGGGGTATGACCCCCCGGGGTTCCTGACCGCCTACGGAAAGCCTTGTAGTGACCGCCACTGACCGTTCTGTCGAGCTCATCACCACCGCCGCGCAGGCGGCCGCCGACAAGCTCGCGCACGACATCATCGCGTACGACGTCAGCGACGTGCTGTCGATCACGGACGCCTTCCTGCTGGCCTCCGCGCCCAACGACCGCCAGGTCAAGTCGATCGTCGACGAGATCGAGGAGCGCCTGAACAAGGAGCTCGGCACGAAGCCGGTGCGCCGTGAGGGCGACCGCGACGCCCGCTGGATCCTGCTGGACTACGTCGACATCGTCGTGCACGTCCAGCACAGCGAGGAGCGCGTGTTCTACGCGCTGGAGCGGCTCTGGAAGGACTGCCCCGAGCTGGACCTGCCCGCCGACGCCAAGGCCACGCGGGGCAAGGCCGCCGAGCACGCCGAGCTCCAGGACGCGGAGGACGCCGCAGAGCTGCGCGGAGAACTTCGATGACCGCCGGCACGGAACGTGCGGCGACGGACGACGAGCCGCTGTCCGACGACAAGCCGCTGTCCGACGCCGGACGCAGGGCGGGCCGGGGCCGCCGCGTCATCCTGTGGCGCCACGGCCAGACGCTGTGGAACGTGGAGCGCCGCTTCCAGGGCACCACGGACGTCGAGCTGACCGAGACCGGTGTGGGCCAGGCCCGCCGCGCCGCCCGGCTGCTCGCGTCCCTGAAGCCCGACGCGATCGTCGCCTCGGACCTGAAGCGGGCGGCGAACACCGCGGCCGAGCTGTCCGCGCTCACCGGCCTCGACGTGACGCACGACGAGGGCCTGCGCGAGACCTACGCGGGCCTCTGGCAGGGCCTGACGCACGAGGAGATCATCGCGCGGTACGGCGACCAGTACGCGGGCTGGAAGCGCGGCGAGCCGGTCCGCAGGGGCGGCGGCGAACTGGAGACCGAGGTCGCCGACCGGGCGGCCCCCGTGGTGCTCCGGCACGCCGAGAAGCTGCCCGACGACGGCACCCTCGTGGTCGTCAGCCACGGCGGCACCATCCGCACCACCATCGGCCGCCTCCTCGGTCTGGAGTCGCAGCACTGGGAAAGCCTCGGCGGCCTCTCCAACTGCTGCTGGTCCGTCCTCGGCGAGGGCGCCCGCGGCTGGCGCCTCCTGGAGCACAACGCGGGAACCCTGCCGGAGCCGGTACTGGGCGACGACGACTAGAACCTCCGGCCGGCACGCGTGGGTCCGCCCGCGCAGGCCGGAGGATCTTGTGCCGGTGCCCCTCGGCACCGGATTTCACTTTCCGGCTGGTCGCAGGCTAAAGTTTCTCTTGTTCCGCCGCCGGGAAAGCGGCCGGGACACCGCAAGGGGCTATAGCTCAGTTGGTAGAGCGCCTGCATGGCATGCAGGAGGTCAGGAGTTCAATTCTCCTTAGCTCCACAGGTAGACGATCCCGTCCCCGTCAGGGGGCGGGATCTTTCGTTGACCTGTCTTCGCAGCGTGTTGAGTCACTTGGGCCTTCCCGGGCGTATAGCTCTTCGAACGCACTACTCGTCGTTTGCGCTGGCCGCGCCCACTGCGGCAGGTGCCGTGTCCGGACTGGTACGAAGGCGTCGCTGACCGTATTGCTCCGGCCGTGGCAGAATCAAACGGCCGGAAGGGGGCGCGACCCGACGGGAGGGAGTGGCGATGCCTGCGAGCATCCTCGGGAAGGTCGACGACCTTTCCGAATCCGAGGTGGTACGGGACCCGATCACGCGCCTCGACCGCCCTTCCTGCCCTTCGGCCCACGTTGCCCAAGTCCTCGGCGACAACGGAGGAGTTCCCTACGTGTGCACGGCCTGCGGCCACAGCTGGAGCTGATCGATGGGTGCGCACAGGCGAAAGTGCGATTGGTGCGGCAGTGGCACGCCGATCGTCCGCGACATGGAACCGGTCAACCACGACTACCAGTACTGGTGCGAGGAATGCGCACGGGCGCTGATCATAAAAGGCGACCCCATCGAGACGTACCGCGAGCTGGAGGGCGAGCCGATCTACGGCCGGCTCCTCGACGAGCACTGCACGCTCAAGCGCTTCTACTCGTTCGCCACGGCCTGATCCGACCGGGGCGTCCCCGGCCCGGGCCGCGGCCGGGAAACGATTTGGTGGTGCGCGGAGGGACCGGTAATGTTGGCGTCGCCGCCGGGGAGACCCGGTGGGACACCGCAAGGGGCTATAGCTCAGTTGGTAGAGCGCCTGCATGGCATGCAGGAGGTCAGGAGTTCAATTCTCCTTAGCTCCACAGCAGATGAAGCGGGCCATCCGATCAGGATGGCCCGCTTCTTTGTGTAGTGATGCCTCCGCGGACCGGCGTACAGAGGTCTGCGGGTGCGGCGGCCCGGGCTGCCGGGCCGCCGGTGGGTCAGGTCGTCAGCGGCCGCGGCCCAGTGCGCGACGGCCGCCCCCGCCGCCCTCGCGTACCGCGGGCAGGTTCTGCCGGGGGGCCGCTCCGCGGGTGTCCTCCTCCAGGCGCAGGGCGAGCGCCGGGCAGCGTCGTACGGCCCGCAGCGCCTTCGCCTCCGCGTACCGGGGCACGCCCGCCTGCGCGACCGTCGGGAAGCCGTCGGCGCCCAGCTGGAAGACCTCCGGGAGGATGTCCGCGCACAGGCCGTGCCCGCGGCAGAGCGTCCAGTCGACGTAGATCTTCTGGCGGCTGGCGCCCTGCTCCTCCTCGGGCTGCGCGGCGCCCGGGATGCCGGTGGGCAGCTGGCCGCCCTCGAAGAGCGGCAGAACGCCCTCCACGGGCCGTCCGCAGCCGTTGCCGAGGACATGGGCGGCCAGGTCGTCCGTGAAGGCCTTGATGGTCGACTCCAGGAACATCGCGGAGCCGTCCGGATGCGAGCAAGCACCGCGCCGCTTCACGGCGTTGGCGACCTGCTTGAGCGCCTCCAGGGCGGCCGGACCGCCGCCGTTGAGGATGTCTTCCATGCCGCGGGCCGCCGCCGGCAGGCCGAGGTAGCAGGGGCCGCACTGGCCGGCGCTCTCCTCGGCCAGCCACTGGGCCACGCGCAGCGACTCGCCCAGCGGGCAGGTCGACTGGCTGATCGGGAGGATCGCGCCGGCGCCGAGGGCGCCGCCCACCGCGGCCAGCGAGTCGCGCGAGACGATCGCCTCGTTGACCGTCGCGGAGTCCAGCCACTTGCCGTGGTATCCGCCGGTCAGCACACCCTGCGGGACGGGCGGGGCACCGGCCAGCTGCAGGATGTAGCGCAGCGGAACACCGGTCGGGGCCTCGATCACCATGGGCCGGGCGACCGCCCCGGAGACGGTGAGCATGACGGTGCCGGGCTCGTCGTACAGGCCGGTGTTGCCGTAGCGCTCCGCGCCGATGCGGGCACCGATCGCCAGCTGGGCGAAGGTCTCGGCGTTCGACAGCAGCGTGGGAGCGCCGCCGACGCCGTTCTGCGAGGCGCTGGTCTTGCGGCCCGGCGGGATCGCGGGGCCGCCGTCGATGGAGCGGACCAGGGAGGCGGCCGCTCCGGTCACCATCCGCACCGGGTTGCGCTGCACCCGCGCGCGGATGGTTGCGTTGCGCCGGTTGGTCAGCCCGCGCTCGGCGAGCGCCGCCTCCATCGACCGCTGGCAGGATTCACGTGTCACTCCGATGACCAGGGTGCGGGCGCCCAGGGCCTCCGCGACCAGCAGGGCACCGTCCAGGATCAGATGCGGGGCACGGTTGATCATCACCGTGTCCTTGCGGCAGGCGGGCTCGTCCTCGCTGCCGTTGACGACGACCACAGGGCGTACGCCCCGGCGGATCGCCGCCTCGGCGACCGACCGGAGCTTCTTGTGGAACGGGAAGCCCGCGCCGCCACGGCCCTTCAGGTTGATCCGTTCGGAGAGCTGCGCGAGTTGCTCCCCGCCCATGGGCTCAAGCGGCCCGTGCACCTTCAGGTGCATGGGCAGGTCGAGTCTCTCGACGAGATCGAAACCGGAGGTGAGCTGGGGAAGGCCCACCACTCGGACTTCGGGGACGTCGGGAAGGGCCTCGTTCACTAAAAGCCTCCGGAAGGCGCGTTCCAGGGTTCGCCGTTGCTCGGTGCCTCGTAGGAACCGGGCAGCGTTTCAGTGGCGGGACCGCTGTTGTACGTGTCATTCGGGTTGTACGTACCGAGGGGGTCGTTCGTCTCACCGGTGTTGTACAAGTCACTTCCGCCGTACGAGGCGCCCGGCGGAGGAGTGTCGTACGAAACGGGAGTGAACGTGCCCGTGTCGTAGTTGGGCCCGTCGGTGCGCGGCGGGGCCTCGTAGAGCGGCGGCGAGGGGGACGGCCAGCGGGGACCGCCGCTGTCGTCGGTGCGGGGCATCGCCTGCGTGGGCTGCATGTCCATCGGGACCTGCATGGGCCGGGTCGGGTCGACGGCCAGCGGGTCCTGCGCGCGTGGGCTGGACGTGGCCCGGTAGGCGGCCGCGAAGCCGCCGGTGTCGGTGAGCGACCCGGTGTCGGTGAAGGACCCGGAGTCCGGGAAGCCGGCGCGCTGGGGAGAGGCGCTCCGCTGCTGGGGGACCGGCTGGTCGGGGAAGCCGGGCCGGCCGCCGCCGCGCGGAGCCTCGCGCGAGGGCTCCTGGGCACGGCGTGCCGGGGGCTCCTCGCGGAAGCCCCTGTTGTTGCCGTTGTCGAGCAGGGCCAGGACGCGCTTGGCGAACTTGCGCTTGAACGACAGGGGGGCCGCGCGAAGGGCCAGCGCTCCCATCACGGCGACCAGGGCGAGGCTGTAGAGGATCACGAAGACCGGCTTCGCCTCGCGGCCCGCGAACAGGCCGTGGACCAGGGCCGCGCACCAGGCGGGGTAGGCCAGCATGTGCACCGCGCGCCAGCGGGCGGCGACCTCCGCGGGGGACGCGAACCTGCTGCGCAGCGCGCCCGTGAGAGCGGTGAAGATCATCAGGAGGCCGGCCAGGGAACCGAATCCGATGAGCTGGCCGGTGCCGGTGACACCCAGGCCGAAGGGGACGAAGACCGCGATCGCGTCGACGTGGTCGAGGAAGAGCTTCACCGTGACGTGCAGCACCAGGAAGCCGACCGAACTGACCGCGGTCGTCCGGTGCACGGCCTGGGCTATCAGCCGCTGGCGGGTGTTGAGGAAGACCCGGTCGGTGGCGACCAGTCCCCAGAGGACCGAGCAGGTCAGGGCGACGAGGGACAGCACGCCCGCGCCGAAGTTGATGAAGTCGCGGAACGCGTCACCTCCGACCACGACGCTGACGGGTATGAGCAGCAGAACGGCAGCCATCACTCCGCCCTGGACCGAGCGACTCGGCCGGGAGAGCGTGCTGTTGTTGCGGCGAGAGTTCATGGGGCAACTCCGAACAGTTCGGGAAAGCGGTCCCGCTGCCGCACTCTAGGTCGACGCATACCGAGGAGTACGAGGTTTGAGTTATATCGCTGTTATCAAAGGGCGGCGAGGGAGTTGTGATGTCCCTTAGCGGCCCTTACGCGAAGTAACCTTTGACCTTTGTCCAGCGTTTGCCGGTGCGGCGCGGGGAGCGACACTCAGTGCCGGAGCGTAGCCGAAAGCGCGTCGCGCCCCGCTCGGCCGCTGCGGTACCCTGACGCCATGCGTGCCGTACGCCTTCTGCTTAGTGAGCCGCGCTGATCACACCCGGTCGTCGGAAATCCGCGACCGGCATCGGCGCGGCGCCCCCTCCTGTGCGAGGGGTTTTTTCATTTCCTGAGCCGCTGGCAGAGACGATCGATGGAGCTTTGAGGATCATGAGCGAGACGAACACCGCTGCCTCCGAGGTGGCAGCGCCGCACCGCTACACGGCCGCCATGGCCGAGCAGATCGAGGCACGCTGGCAGGACGTATGGGACGCCGAGAACACGTATGCGGCGCCCAACCCGAAGGGTGATCTGGCCGGCGACCCCGAGCTGGCGGCCAGGCCCAAGAAGTTCATCATGGACATGTTCCCGTACCCCTCCGGTTCGGGCCTGCACGTCGGCCACCCGCTGGGCTACATCGCCACCGATGTCTACGCCCGCTACCAGCGCATGACCGGCCACAACGTCCTGCACACGCTGGGCTTCGACGCCTTCGGCCTGCCCGCCGAGCAGTACGCCGTGCAGACCGGCACGCACCCGCGGGTGTCCACCGAGGCCAACATGGCGAACATGAAGGTCCAGCTGCGCCGCCTGGGCCTGGGCCACGACCAGCGCCGGTCCTTCGCGACGATCGACCCGGAGTACTACAAGTGGACCCAGTGGATCTTCCTGCAGATCTTCAACTCCTGGTACGACACCGAGGCCGGCCGGGCCCGTCCGATCGCCGAACTGGTGGCGAAGTTCGAGAGCGGTGAACGCGCGCTGCCCGGCGCACGTATCTGGAGTGAGCTGTCTCACGCCGAACGGGCCGACGTCCTGGGCGACCACCGCCTGGCGTACGCCTCCGAGGCGCCCGTCAACTGGTGTCCCGGCCTGGGCACCGTCCTGGCGAACGAGGAGGTGACCGCGGACGGCCGCTCCGAGCGCGGCAACTTCCCCGTCTTCAAGGCCAAGCTGCGCCAGTGGAACATGCGCATCACCGCGTACGCCGACCGGCTGCTGGACGACCTGGACGCGCTGGACTGGCCCGAGGCCATCAAGCTGCAGCAGCGCAACTGGATCGGCCGCTCCGAGGGCGCACGCGTCGACTTCCCCATCGACGGCGACGCCATCTCCGTCTTCACCACCCGCCCGGACACCCTGTTCGGCGCGACCTACATGGTGCTGGCCCCCGAGCACCCGCTGGTCGAGAAGTTCACCCCGGCCGCCTGGCCCGAGGGCACCCACGACGTCTGGACGGGCGGCCACGCCACCCCGTCCGAGGCCGTCGCCGCCTACCGCGCGCAGGCCGCCTCCAAGTCGGACGTCGAGCGGCAGGCCGAGGCCAAGGACAAGACGGGCGTCTTCACCGGCTCGTACGCGACCAATCCGGTCAACGGCGAGCAGATCCCCGTCTTCATCGCCGACTACGTACTGATGGGCTACGGCACCGGCGCGATCATGGCGGTCCCCGCGGGCGACCAGCGAGACTTCGAGTTCGCGCGCGCCTTCGAGCTGCCGATCCGCTGCGTGATCGAGCCCACCGACGGCCGGGGCACCGACACGTCGACGTGGGACGGCGCCTTCGGCTCGCACGACGCGAAGATCATCAACTCCGCGAACGGCGACATCTCGCTGGACGGCCTGGGCGTCACCGAGGCCAAGGCGCGCATCACCGAGTGGCTGGAGGGCAAGGACGTCGGCCGCGGCACCGTCAACTTCCGGCTGCGCGACTGGCTGTTCAGCCGCCAGCGCTACTGGGGCGAGCCCTTCCCGATCGTCTACGACGAGGACGGCATCGCCCACCCGCTGCCCGAGTCGATGCTGCCCCTGGAGCTGCCGGAGGTCGAGGACTACTCGCCGCGCACCTTCGACCCCGACGACGCGAACACGTCCCCGGAGACCCCGCTGTCCCGCAACGAGGACTGGGTCGACGTGGAGCTGGACCTGGGTGACGGCCGCGGTACGCGCGCGTACCGCCGCGAGACCAACACCATGCCCAACTGGGCCGGTTCCTGCTGGTACGAGCTGCGCTACCTGGACCCGCACAACTCCGAGAAGCTGGTCGACCCGGAGGTCGAGCAGTACTGGATGGGCCCGCGCGAGGGCCAGCCGCACGGCGGCGTCGACCTGTACGTCGGCGGCGCCGAGCACGCCGTGCTGCACCTGCTGTACGCGCGCTTCTGGTCCAAGGTGCTGTTCGACCTGGGGCACGTCTCCTCCGCGGAGCCGTTCCACAAGCTGTACAACCAGGGCATGATCCAGGCCTTCGTGTACCGCGACAGCCGTGGCATCGCCGTACCGGCCGCCGAGGTGGAGGAGCGCGACGGCGCCTACTACTTCGAGGGCGAGAAGGTCTCCCGGCTGCTGGGCAAGATGGGCAAGTCCCTGAAGAACGCGGTCACTCCGGACGAGATCTGCGCCGAGTACGGGGCGGACACCCTGCGCCTGTACGAGATGGCGATGGGCCCCCTGGACGTGTCGCGGCCGTGGGACACGCGCGCGGTGGTGGGCCAGTTCAGGCTGCTGCAGCGGCTGTGGCGCAACGTGATCGACGAGACCACCGGTGACGTCACCGTCGTCGACGTCCCGGACGCCGACATCGACGCGGACACGCTGCGTGCCCTGCACAAGGCGATCGACGGCGTGCGCCAGGACCTGGAGGGCCTGCGCTTCAACACCGCCATCGCCAAGGTCACCGAGCTGAACAACCACCTGACGAAGGCGGGCGGCCCCATCCCGCGGAGCGTGGCCGATTCGCTGGTGCTGCTGGTCGCGCCGCTGGCCCCGCACATCGCCGAGGAACTGTGGCGCAAGCTGGGCCACACCGACTCGGTCGTCCACCGGGACTTCCCGGTCGCCGACCCGGCGTACGCCGTCGACGAGAGCGTGACCTGCGTCGTGCAGATCAAGGGCAAGGTCAAGGCACGCCTGGAGGTCTCCCCGTCGATCTCGGACGAGGAGCTGGAGAAGGTGGCGCTGGCCGACGACAAGGTGGTCGCGGCGCTGGACGGGGCGGGCATCCGCAAGGTGATCGTGCGGGCGCCGAAGCTGGTGAACATCGTTCCGGCGTAGGTGACGGAACGTCGTTCCGCGGTGTTCCGGGGTAATTCGGCGTAGGTGACGTCCGGGCGGCGGCCGGTGGTGTGCGGCTCGGGGTCTTCCCCTACGGGCAGGTTGGGGGTTCCGCTGGAACCCTCGGCCTGCTTTTTCCGTTTACGGTGAAAGAGCCCACAAGTGCGTGGAAGAGCCCGCATGCACTGGACGCAGCACCCGAGAGGACCGTCATGGAAGCCGTGGTCGCCATCGTGGCGCTGATCTTCTTGCTGTTCGTGACACTGGGCATCTACGCCACGGTGAAGGTGGTCGGCGCCGCGAAGCGGGGCGTGGACCGCACCGTCGCACAGGCCCGCCGCACGGTGGAGGACTCCACGCTCAAGGCGAAGACCTTCGCCCAGCCGGGTTCCCTCGGGCAGCTCGCCCAACTGCGTCTCTCCCTGCGCACATCGATGCGGGCCACCCAGGAAGCGCTGCAGGCGGGCGTGAGCGAGGACGAGTCGCTGAAGGAGTCACTCGCGCTCTTCGACCGGCTCAGTGCGCACGGCCATGAGCTGGACGGCGAGTTGAAGCGGCTGGAGCGCGAACCGGACAGGGCGCGCCTCGCCGAGCGGCTGCCCGCGCTGCGGGAGCGCACCGAGCAGATAACGAAATCGGCCGACGCGCTGCGCTGGGCGGCGCGCGACCGCGCCCAGCGGTTCGGTGGCGACGACCTGGAGTCGCTGAGCACGCAGATCGACATGGAGGCGGGCGCGCTACGGCACTGGACGACGGAACCGTCGCCCACGCGGACGACGGGTCCTGCGACCGGATCCGGCTCGTCGGCCACCTCGTCGACGGGCTCTTCGGCCGGTTCGTCCGCCGGTTCCCCGACCGGCCCGTCTCCCCGGCCGGCGACGGAGCCCGCGTCCGCGCCGCCGTGGCCGGAGGCACCGAGCGCCGCCGCCGACCAGCAGACCTGGCCGGACAACGCCGAAGCACGCCGGGCCGAGGAGCCCACCCGGGCCGCGATCGACGCACCCAGGCAGCGGGCCGCCTACCCTTGGGAGAAGAAGCCCCGCCCGGAGAGCACGACTTGATACCGCCGGTCCGGCAGCGGGCGGCAGGGGCCGGGCTGCCTTCCACGTCCACTGACAGGTAATCTCCAGCTCATGTCCCGCCATGTCGCGATCGTCACCGATTCAACGGCCTACCTGCCGCCGCGGACGATGGAGCGCCACGGCATCACCGCGGTGCCCCTGACCGTGGTCCTCGGCGACCAGGCGCTCGAAGAGGGCACCGAGATCTCGGCCCGCTCCCTCGCCCTTGCCCTGCAGAAGCGGCGGTCCGTCACGACCTCCCGGCCCAGCCCCGAGGTCTTCGCCGAGACCTACCGCCGCGTCGCCGAGTCCGGCGCCACCGGCATCGTCTCGCTGCACCTGTCCTCCGAGTTCTCGGGCACCTACGACGCCGCGGTCCTCGCCGCACGCGAGGCGCCCGTGCCCGTGCGGGTGGTGGACACCGGGATGGTCGCCATGGCCCTCGGCTTCTGCGCCCTGGCCGCCGCCGAGTCCGCGGAGGCGGGCGGCACGGTCGACGAAGCGGTCACGGCCGCGGAGAAACGGGCCGCGGGCACGTACGCGTACTTCTACGTCGACACCCTCGACTATCTCCGCAGGGGCGGCCGGATCGGGGCGGCGCAGGCGCTGCTCGGCTCCGCGCTGGCCGTCAAACCACTGCTCGAACTGGACGGCGGGCGCATCGAGCTGCGGGAGAAGGTGCGCACCGCCACCAAGGCGATCGCCCGTCTCGAAGAGATCGTGGCCGACCGGGCCGGGAGCGCCCAGGTCGACATCGCCGTCCACCATCTCGCCGCCCCCGACCGCGCCTCGGCGCTCGCGGAACGGCTGAGGGTACGGGTTCCCGGGCTGGCCGACCTGCATGTGAGCGAGGTCGGAGCGGTGATCGGGGCGCACACGGGGCCGGGGCTGCTGGGGGCGGTCGTCTCGCCCCGGTGAGGGGCGGCCCGGCGGCCCGGCGGTCCGGAGCGGCTGAGCGGACCCTGACGGGTGACGGAGTTGTCCACAACCGGGTGGTAATCCCCGGGAATTGAGCAAGATCATCGGGGATGTGGCTTCGTGCCGGATTCTCGTGCCATGCCACTTCGATCTGTTTCACGGACCACGACATCCGCCAGTGGACCGGGCCGCGGCCCGGCCTCCGACGTCCGTACGCGACACCGCCGCCGGCCCCACCGGGCCCGGTCCCGGCGCCGAGAGGCCTCGGCGCAGACGCTGCGCCTGCGCGCGGAGACACTCTTCGCGCCTGAACGGGGCAGGACGCGCGGGGAGTTGCGGCACGGGCCGCCGGGGGAGTGGAGGGACGGGGGCCCTCGGGGGCACGAGGAGTCCCCACCGCCGGTTGGCCGACATGACACTTCGCCGGGTGTGGGGTTGCGGCAGGGGCCGTCGGCGGAGTGGAGTGGCGGCGCCCTTCAGGGGCGCGAGGAACTGCGCGACCAGCCCCCACCGTCCGGCAGTCGACATCACTCCCCCTCGGGGGCGGGGCGGAGCCCCGAGGCCGGGGTGCTTGGGGACGGCGACGGGGGCGCCGACGAGACCCGGCCCGTCCCCGCGTGGCGGGCGCGGGCCGGGCTCGCCGTCCGGGAGCGGATGCCGCTGTGGCTCCAGTCCAGGTGCGGCCTGGAACGCAGGAGCGTGGCCGCGCTCGCCGTCGTGCTGGTCGTCGCCGCGGCCTTGGCCGCACAGCACTTCTGGTCGGGGCGGACCCAGCCGGTGCGGGCCCCGGAGATCGTACGGGCCGCGGTTCCCTACGGGGAGGAGGCGAACGCGGCCGGGCAGAGGACGCCGGACGGAACCTCCGCCACCACTCCCGCGGGCGCGGTCCCGACCGCACTCGTGGTGGACGTCAGCGGCAAGGTGCGTGAGCCGGGTGTCCATCGGCTGCCGGCCGGTTCCCGGGTCGCCGACGCGCTCAAAGCCGCGGGCGGAGTGCGTCCGGGCACGAACACCGAGGGCCTCAACCGCGCCCGGTTCCTGGTGGACGGTGAGCAGGTGGTGGTCGGGACACCGTCGGCGATGGGGCCGGGAGCGCCGGGGGTACCGGGGGTGTCAGGGGCGCTGGGAGGTACGGGGGGTGCGGGTGCTTCGGGTGTCGTGGGGCCCGGTGGGGCCGCCCCGGCCCCCGTCACTCCGGTCGCGCTCAACACGGCCACCCTGGAGCAGTTGGACACGCTGCCCGGCGTCGGCCCCGTGCTGGCGCAGCACATCATCGACTACCGCGGTCGGCACGGCGGCTTCCGCTCGGTCGACGAGCTCCGCGAGGTGAACGGAATCGGCGACCGCCGTTTCGCCGATCTGCGGAATCTCGTACGGCCATGAGGGGCCCGACCCCGACGAGCAGGCCGCCCGTGCACGCGGTCTCCGGCAGTCCGCTCGGGGCCGCGCACCCCCGGCAGGAGGGCCCGGCGGATCTGCGGCTGGTCCCTCCGGCGCTGGCGGCGTGGGCGACGGCGGCGGTGACGTCGGACGCACCGCCGGGGTGGGTCGCGGGTCTGGTCGTGCTCTGCGTGACGGTGGCCGGGCTGCTCCTGCTCGCGGGACGCGACCGGCTGCGGGGCGCACCACCGCTCCGGTTGCTGCGGTCGCCCTGGTCGAAGGCCTCCGTCGCGGCCGTGCTGCTCTGTGTCGCGGCTGCGGCGGCCTCGGGTGGGCTGCACGGCGCCGATCTGCGCAGGGGCCCGATCCCGGAGGCCGCGCGGCAGTACGACCGGGTGACCGCCGAGGTGGAGGTCACCTCGGACCCACGGCTCACCCGTCCCCGGATCAAGGGGAACCACGCCGCCCCGACCGCGATCCTGCTCGACGCGGAAGTCAGGCACGTCGAGAGGCCGGACGGAACGGTGGCGCGGACCCGTACGCCGGTGCTGCTGATCGTGGACGCGGGGAGGGGAACGGGGGCGACGCACGGATCGGGGTCTGAGTCTGGGGTGAGGCCGGGGCTCAGGGCGGAGTCGGGGCCGGGGGAGGGGCGTGACGGGGCCGGTTCGCGCTGGCTCTCCCTTCTCCCCTCCACCCGGCTCAGGGTGCCCGCGCAGGTCGCGCCCGCGCTCGGTGGCGGAGACCGGATCGCGGCGGTGCTCCGGGTACGCGGCAGCGGGCCACCGGTGGTGGTCGGGCAGCCGTCCGCCACACAGCGGTTCGCCGGGGAGCTGCGGGGCAGGTTGCGGGCGGCGACCGACGGGCTGGAGCCGGACGCGCGGGCGCTGCTGCCGGGACTGGTGGTCGGGGACACCTCCCGGATCACACCGGAGCTGGACGAGGCGTTCAGGGCGACCGATCTCACACACATCCTCGCCGTCAGCGGGGCCAACTTCACGCTCGTGCTCGCCCTGCTCATCGGGCCGCCGGGCCGGGCCCAGCGGATCGAGCGCCGGGGTCTGGCGCCCCGGCTCGGTCTGCCGTTGCGGGCGACCGCTCTGTGCGGGGGTGCGCTCACACTCGGCTTCGTGATCGTGTGCCGGCCGGACCCGAGTGTGCTGCGGGCCGCCGCCTGCGGATCGATCGCGCTGCTGGCCATCGCCACCGGGCGCCGCAGATCACTGATCCCGGCGCTGGCCACCGCGGTGCTCGTGCTGGTGCTGTACGACCCGTGGCTGGCCCGGAGTTACGGCTTCCTGCTCTCCGTGCTCGCCACCGGCGCGCTGCTCACGCTGGCCCCGCGGTGGAGTGCGGCGCTCCGCGGGCGCGGGGTGCCGCCGAGGTGGGCCGAGGCGTTGGCGGCCGCGGGCGCCGCGCAGGCGGTGTGTGCGCCGGTCGTCGCCGTCCTTTCGGCGCGGGTCAGTCTGGTGGCGGTGCCGTGCAACCTGCTCGTGGAGTTCGCGGTCGCGCCGGCCACGGTACTGGGCTTCGCGACGCTGACCACGGCTCCCTGGGCGATGCCGGTCGCGAGAGTGCTGGCATGGTGCGCGAGTTGGCCCGCCGGCTGGATCGCGGACATCGCCCGGGCGGGTGCGGCCCTGCCGGGCGCAGGCATGGACTGGCCGGGAAGCTGGATGGGGGCGCTGCTGCTCGCCGGTGCGATCGCCGCCGTCGTGTGCGTCGGGCGCAGGCTGCTGCGGCATCCCTGGCTGAGCGGTGCCTGCGGAGTGCTGCTCCTGCTCGTGCTGGTGCAGCCGCCGCCTCTCACCCGGGTGATCACAGGATGGCCGCCGCCGGAGTGGCGGTTCGCGATGTGCGACGTGGGTCAAGGCGACGCGACGGTACTCGCGGCGGGCGACGGCAGTGGGGTGGTGGTGGACGCGGGCCCCGACCCGATACTCGTCGACCGGTGTCTGAAGGCACTCGGCGTCACCCGGGTCCCCCTCGTCGTGCTGACCCACTTCCACGCGGACCATGTGGCGGGGCTGCCGGGTGTGCTGCGCGGGCGTTCGGTGGGCGCGATCGAGACGACGGGCCTGGAGGAGCCACTGGACCAGGCCGATTTCGTGCACCGGCAGGCCGCGGTCCGGCACATCCCGGTGACGCGGGCGGTGGCGGGCGAGCGTCGTCGTACGGGCGGACTCGACTGGCAGGTGCTGTGGCCGCCGCCGAGCCCCACACCGGGGGCCGCACCGGTGCCGGGGGCGATGCCGGTGCCTGAGCCGGAGGGGCCGAACGACGCGAGTGTCACCCTGCTCGTGAGGTCTGCCGGGCTGACCATGCTGATGCTCGGGGATCTCGAACCACCCGCTCAGCAAGCCCTGTTGAGGTCACCGGCCGGGACCGCTCTGAAAGCCGTGGACGTTCTCAAAGTCGCCCATCATGGTTCGGCTTATCAGGATCCGGACCTCATACGACGGGTGGCGCCACGCCTCGCGCTCATCTCGTGCGGCGCCGACAACCCCTACGGACATCCGGCACCGAGCACGATGGCAGCACTGGAAGCAGGGGGCGCGCAGGTGCTGCGCACCGATGTGGACGGGGCGGTAACCGTGGGAGGAGGAGACGATCACCTGCTGATCACGCGAGACTGAGGGTATGAAACCCGCACAGGTCGATGCCTACCTCCGCCGGATCGGTGTCACCCACCCCGCCTGGCCCACCGCCGACGTACTCCGTGAACTGCAGTTGCGACACCTGCTGACCGTGCCGTTCGAGAACCTGTCGATCCACCTCGGTGAGGAGATCGTCCTGGAGGAGAAACCGCTCCTGGACAAGCTGGTGGGCGCCCGCAGGGGTGGCTTCTGCTACGAACTGAACGGGGCGTTCGGCGCGCTGCTCAAGGCGCTGGGCTTCGATGTGACGCTGCTCGCGGGGCGGGTCTACGGGGACGGGGATCGGCTCGGGATTCCGTACGACCATCTGGCGCTGCGGGTGCGGACGGTGGACGGGGGCGACTGGCTGGCCGACGTCGGGTTCGGGGCGCACAGCCACTACCCGCTGGCCTTCGGGGAGCGGGGGGAGCAGACGGATCCGGCGGGTGCGTTCCGGGTGATCGTGGCCGGGGCGGATCCGGCCGGGGTGCGGGGCAGCGCCGGGGAGTTCGGGGATCTGGAGGTGGTGCGGGACGGCAGGTCCCAGTACCGGCTGGAGACACGGCCGCGGGTGCTCGGGGACTTCGTGGCCGGGGCCTGGTGGCACAGCACCTCGCCGGCGTCGCACTTCGCCCGGTCACTGGTCTGCTCGCGGGTCACGGAGGACGGCGGGCGGGTCACGCTCAGCGGGCGCACGCTCACGGTCACGGACCCCGACGGCGGGAAGACGACGGCGGAGCTGGTCTCGGACGAGGAGGTGCTGGAGGCGTACAGGAAGAGGTTCGGGATCGTGCTGGAGCGCGTCCCGGTTGTCCGGAAGAGCGGCGACTGAGGGGAAAAACGTAAGCGGAACGGCTAATTCGGGCTACTCGTGCGTAGTACCAGCACATGCGCTGGTTCCCTGCGATGTAGTCGTCTGTTGCCTCGAAAGTCGCATCGGTGGTCGAATACCTCTCCGACGACGAGTGTTTTCACAGTGTGTGTTGACGCGAGGGTGGGTCGCAGATGGCCGGCAGCTGGTTGGGGAACCGTTCGAACCGGGCACAGGCGGGCAATCTCGCCTCGGTGCCGTTGCCGGAGGGGGCCGGTGTGCTCGGCTGCCGGGTGCTGGATCCGGTGAACCAGCCGGTGCCGGACGCGGAGTTCCTGGTCACGGACGCCGCGGGGCGCAGAGTGGTCGGCGGGGAGCTGGATCCGTTCGGGTCGTTTCTGGTGACGGTCCCGGCCGGTGAGTACCGCCTCGCGGTGTCCGCCGAGGGGCACGCCCCGTACCGGGCGAATGTCACGGTGCCGGCGAACGAGGTGGCCGCGCTCGGCGACGTGACGCTGAACACCGCGCAACCACCCGCGTTACCGGCGCCGGGGGACTGGGAGATCGAGCCGACCCACTCCTCGATCGGCTTCACGGCCCGGCACATCGGGATGGCTCGGGTACGGGGGAGGTTCAACACCTTCGCGGGGATCGTGCGGGTGGCCGAGAACGTGGAGCAGTCGGCGATGCACGTGGTGATCGACGCGGGGTCGATCGACACCAACGTCAGGACGCGGGACGGGCATCTGAAGTCGGCGGACTTCCTGGACGTGGACCGGTTTCCGACGGTGGAGTTCTACAGCGACCGGTTCACGCACCGGGGTGGCAGCCGGTGGGGGGTCACCGGGGCGCTGTCCTTGCACGGGGTGACGCGGACGGTCACGCTCGACACGGAGTATCTGGGGGTGGGCAACGGCACGGAGGGCGAGGTGCGGGCGGCCTGCCGCGCCGGCGCCGAGTTGCGGCGCGACGACTTCACGATGAGCTGGCAGTCGATGCTCGCGCGGGGCATCGCCATGGTCGGGACGAGCATCACGATCGACCTGGACATACAGATCGTCCCCAAGGGCTGAGCCGGGACCAGGGGTGGGCCCTTCGGCTGCCGGTCGCCGGTCGTCGGTCGCTGATCGCCGGTCGACGGGTGGCCCCCGGTGCGAGGCGTTGTGCCGGTGCCGGAAAATGGCCGGGTGAGCGACGTGAGACATGTACTGGTGCTGCCCGACCGCGATGCCGCGCAGGAGGCGGCGGAGGCGCTCGGTGAGCAGTTCGCACTGGACGAGGAGCCCCAGCTCGTCCGGGACGCCCTCGCCGGCGAGGACGATGCCGAGGACGCGCAGTGGCTGCTCGTGCTGCGCGACGAGAACGGGCGGCTGGACGCGCGGGAGCTGGACGAGTTCGTGAGGGAGTGGGACGGCTGGCGCGAGGAACCGTAGGAGCGCCGTAGGGGTGCCGTAGGGGCGGCACACGCTTCGGTGGTCGCGGACCCGTCGTTGTCGGTGGTGCGTGGGATGCTTGGCCGCGATGGCCAGGAACTCTGCACAAGACAACCCGCTCGCTCCCGTCACGATCGCCGTGGGGCAGGAGGACCTCCTGCTCGACCGCGCCGTGCAGGAGGTGGTGGCCGCCGCGCGCGCCGCCGACGCGGACACCGATGTACGGGACCTCACGTCGGACCAGCTGCAGCCGGGCACGCTCGCCGAGCTGACGAGCCCGTCGCTCTTCGCCGAGCGCAAGGTCGTCGTGGTGCGGAACGCGCAGGATCTGTCGGCGGACACGATCAAGGACGTGAAGGCGTACCTGGGCGGCCCGGCCGAGGAGATCACGCTCGTGCTGCTGCACGCGGGGGGTGCCAAGGGCAAGGGGCTGCTCGACGCGGCACGCAAGGCGGGGGCGCGGGAGATCGCGTGCCCCAAGATGACGAAGCCGGCGGACCGGCTGTCGTTCGTGCGCGCGGAGTTCCGGGCGCTGGGGCGGTCGGCGACGCCCGAGGCGTGCCAGGCGCTCGTCGACTCGATCGGCAGCGATCTGCGGGAGCTGGCCTCCGCGACGACGCAGCTGGTCGCGGATGTCGAGGGGACGATCGACGAGGCTGTCGTCGGGCGGTACTACACCGGCCGGGCGGAGGCCTCCAGCTTCACGGTGGCGGACCGGGCGGTCGAGGGACGGGCGGCGGAGGCGTTGGAGGCGCTGCGGTGGTCGTTGTCGACCGGGGTCGCGCCCGTGCTGATCACCAGCGCGCTGGCGCAGGGGGTGCGGGCCATCGGGAAGCTCTCCTCCGCGCGGGGTGGGCGGCCGGCCGATCTGGCGCGGGAGCTGGGGATGCCGCCGTGGAAGATCGATCGGGTTCGGCAGCAGATGCGGGGGTGGACGCCGGACGGTGTCGCTGTCGCGCTGTCGGCGGTTGCTGAGGCGGATGCGGGGGTGAAGGGGGGTGGGGATGATCCCGAGTACGCGCTGGAGAAGGCGGTCGTCACGATCGCCCGGGCCGCGCGGATGCGGCGGGGTTAGCTTCTCTCCCTCCGGGGGCTGCGCCCCCAGACCCCCATCGGCCTGGCCCTACGGCTGCGGGCTCGGTGGGGGCCGGTCGCGCAGTTCCCCGCGCCCCTGAAAGACGGGGCTGCGCCCCTGCCTTTCGTTTTTGGGGCCACGACGGCGTCGGGCGGGCTGAAAAGCTACGGGCCCCGGTTCTCGCCCCTTTCAGGGCAAGGGCCGGGGCCCGGTTCATGCTGGGGACTCGTACCCGCGTGGCGAACGCAGTCGCGTACGAGTCGGGGTGCCGGTCGGGAGCGGATGAGAGAGGGCCCGCTCAGGTCTTTCCGGCGTTCGAATCACTTCGAATCAAGTGAGTGCGGGGCCGTGGCCCAGTACTCGGCAGAGGTTCAGCCCTTGAGGGAGGCGACCTTCGAAGCAAGCGCCGACTTCTTGTTGGCGGCCTGGTTCTTGTGGATGACGCCCTTGGAGACGGCCTTGTCCAGCTTGCGCGAGGCTTCGCGCTGCGCGGCCGTGGCCTTCTCGACGTCACCCGCGGCAGCGGCCTCGCGGGCCTTGCGGATCGCGGTCTTCAGCGAAGACTTGACGGCCTTGTTGCGCAGCCGAGCCTTCTCGTTGGTCTTGATCCGCTTGATCTGGGACTTGATGTTCGCCACGAATGAGCCTTCTCAGGTTCAGGCGCACGAGACGGGGCGTCTCACGACGGTGAGTCTCATGCGCCGGTGATTTCTCTTCTGAATTTCCTGCGTTTCCTGCGCGTCCCCTGCAGAGAGGGCAGGAGACACAGCTGCCCAGATTAGCAGTCGCCCCGCGGACGGCCCAAACCGGTCGCACCTCGCCGCCCGTGGGACCATGGAGCCTACGTATCGATCCGACCCGAGGCGACAGGCGCCTCAAGAGACAGGACCCTGCGTGCCCGCGATCCCTAACAATGTGCCCGAGCCGAGCCGTACCGCCCCGGCTCAGATCCGCAATTTCTGCATCATCGCGCACATCGACCACGGCAAGTCCACGCTCGCCGACCGGATGCTCCAGCTGACCGGGGTGGTCGACCAGCGGCAGATGCGTGCTCAGTACCTCGACCGCATGGACATCGAGCGCGAGCGCGGCATCACCATCAAGTCCCAGGCGGTGCGGCTGCCCTGGGCGCCGACCGAGGATCCGGGCAACACCCACATCCTCAACATGATCGACACCCCCGGGCACGTCGACTTCACGTACGAGGTCTCGCGGTCGCTCGCGGCCTGTGAGGGCACCGTCCTGCTCGTGGACGCGGCTCAGGGCATCGAGGCCCAGACCCTCGCGAACCTCTACCTGGCGATGGAGAACGACCTCACCATCGTCCCGGTGCTGAACAAGATCGACCTGCCGGCCGCGCAGCCCGAGAAGTTCTCCGAGGAGCTGGCCAATCTCATCGGCTGCCAGCCGGAGGACGTGCTGAAGGTCTCGGCGAAGACCGGCGTCGGCGTGGACGCGCTCCTGGACCGGGTGGTCCGGGACGTGCCCGCCCCGGTCGGTGTCGCGGACGCGCCCGCCCGCGCGATGATCTTCGACTCGGTCTACGACTCGTACCGGGGCGTGGTCACCTACGTCCGTGTCATCGACGGCCAGCTCAACAAGCGCGAGCGCATCAAGATGATGTCGACCGGCGCCACGCACGAGCTGCTGGAGATCGGTGTCTCGTCCCCCGAGATGACGCCGTCCGACGGCATCGGCGTCGGCGAGGTGGGCTACATCATCACCGGCGTGAAGGACGTCCGTCAGTCCAAGGTCGGTGACACGATCACCAGCAAGGACAAGGGCGCCACCGAGGCCCTCGGCGGGTACAAGGACCCGAAGCCGATGGTCTTCTCCGGTCTGTATCCGCTGGACGGGTCCGACTACCCCGACCTGCGTGAGGCGCTGGACAAGCTCCAGCTCAACGACGCGGCCCTGGTCTACGAGCCGGAGACCTCCGCGGCCCTCGGCTTCGGTTTCCGCGTCGGCTTCCTGGGTCTGCTGCACCTCGACGTCATCCGTGAGCGCCTGGAGCGCGAGTTCAACCTCGAACTCATCGCCACCGCGCCCAACGTGGTCTACCGCGTGATCATGGAGGACGGGAAGGAGCACACGGTCACCAACCCGAGCGAGTTCCCCGAGGGCAAGATCGACAAGGTCTTCGAGCCGGTCGTCCGGGCCACGATCCTCGCCCCCAGCGAGTTCATCGGTTCGATCATGGAGCTGTGCCAGACCCGCCGCGGCACCCTCCTCGGGATGGACTACCTCTCCGAGGACCGCGTCGAGATCCGCTACACGCTGCCCCTCGCCGAGATCGTCTTCGACTTCTTCGACAACCTGAAGTCCAAGACCCGCGGCTACGCCTCGCTGGACTACGAGCCCACCGGCGAGCAGGACGCCTCGCTGGTCAAGGTCGACATCCTGCTCCACGGCGACCGCGTCGACGCCTTCTCGGCCGTCACGCACAAGGACGCGGCGTACGCGTACGGGGTGCGGCTCGTCGCCAAGCTGCGCGAGCTCATCCCGCGCCAGGCCTTCGAGATCCCCATCCAGGCGGCCATCGGCTCCCGGGTCATCGCCCGCGAGACCATCCGCGCCATCCGCAAGGACGTCCTCGCCAAGTGTTACGGCGGTGACATCTCCCGTAAGCGGAAGCTCCTTGAGAAGCAGAAGGAGGGCAAGAAGCGGATGAAGATGGTGGGCTCTGTGGAGGTTCCGCAAGAGGCCTTCATCGCCGTGCTGTCCAGCGACGAGAACGCCGGCAGCGGCAAGGGGAAGAAGTAGCCGCCAGCAACCATCGGGCCAGGCCCGAGAACATGGGCCCGTCGTGCTGTCGCGCGGCGGGCCCGCGTCGTCCACGGACTGCCGAATTCCGCCCACGCTCTGTAGGAAGTGACAGGCCGCCGCCTCTTACGCGCCGGGCGGACGGGCTTTACTCTGATCACCACTCGACGTTACTCGCGAGTTAAACAACGACCGCTACTGAGCTAACCGCTACGAGCCAGTCACGCACTGTCGCGGGCCCCGGAGGATGTCGTGAGCGACACACAGACCCTGATCGAGAACCGTCCGCCGTCCGTGGCGGCCCTCTTCCTGGAGCGCGTGGCGGCCACGCCGGACGCCGAGGCGTACCGCTACCCGGTACCGGCGGCCTCGGGCGAGGGGCCGGACGAGTGGAGGTCGCTGAGCTGGGCGCAGGCGGCCGAGCGGGTCTACGCGATCGCGGCCGGCCTGATCGAGCTGGGCGTGCGGCCGGAGCAGCGCGTCGCGCTCGCCTCCTCCACCCGCGTCGAGTGGATCCTCGTCGACCTCGGCATCATGTGTGCCGGCGCGGCGACGACGACCGTGTATCCGTCGACCAAGTCCGACGAGTCGGCGTTCATCCTCTCCGACTCCGAGAGCCGGGTGCTCGTCGCCGAGGACGCCGAGCAGCTCGCCAAGGCGCGGGAGAAGCGCGCCGAGCTGCCCGAGCTCAGCCATGTCATCGTGATCGACTCCGCGGGCGTCGAGTCCGCCGCCGACGAGGGCGACTGGGTGATCGGCCTCGCCGAGCTGGAGAAGCGCGGTGCCGCGTACCTGGAGAAGAACCCCGACCTGATCAAGGAGAAGGTCGGGGCGATCACCAAGGACCAGCTCGCCACCCTCATCTACACCTCCGGCACCACCGGCCGCCCCAAGGGTGTACGGCTGCCGCACGACAACTGGTCGTACATGGCCAAGGCCATCGCCGCGACCGGTCTCGTCGGCAAGGACGACGTCCAGTACCTGTGGCTGCCGCTCGCGCATGTCTTCGGCAAGGTGCTCACCTCCGGCCAGATCGAGGTCGGGCACGTCACCGCCGTCGACGGCCGCGTGGACAAGATCATCGAGAATCTGCCGGTCGTGCAGCCGACGTACATGGCCGCCGTGCCGCGGATCTTCGAGAAGGTCTACAACGGGGTCGCGGCCAAGGCGCGGGCCGGCGGCGGCGCCAAGTACAAGATCTTCCAGTGGGCGGCCGAGGTCTCCCGCGAATACGCGAAGGCCACGCAGGACAACTTCCGCCGTACCGGTGTCGCCTCCGCGCCCTTCGGCCTCTCGGCCAAGCACAAGGTCGCGGACACGCTCGTCTTCGCCAAGATCCGTGAGGCCTTCGGCGGCAACCTCCGCGCCTGCGTCTCCGGCAGCGCCGCCCTCGCACCCGACATCGGCTACTTCTTCGCGGGCGCCGGCATCCACATCCTGGAGGGTTACGGGCTCACGGAGTCGTCCGCGGCCTCCTTCGTGAACCCCGGTGAGGCGTACCGCACGGGCACGGTCGGCAAGCCGCTGCCCGGCACCGAGGTGCGCATCGCGGACGACGGCGAGATCCTGCTGCGCGGCCCCGGCATCATGGAGGGCTATCAGGGGCTGCCGGAGAAGACCGCCGAGGTCCTGGAGTCCGACGGCTGGTTCCACACCGGTGACATCGGCGAGCTGTCCCCGGACGGCTATCTGCGTATCACCGACCGCAAGAAGGATCTGATCAAGACGTCCGGCGGCAAGTACATCGCGCCCGCCGAGGTCGAGGGCCAGTTCAAGGCCGTCTGCCCGTACGTCTCCAACATCCTCGTGCACGGCGCGGACCGGAACTTCTGCACCGCGCTCATCGCCCTCGACGAGCCGTCGATCCTCGCCTGGGCCGCGGACAACGGCCTCGGCGGCAAGTCGTACGCCGACGTGGTCGCCGCACCCGCGACGGTCGAGCTGATCGACGAGCACGTCAGGACGCTGAACGAGGGTCTTCAGCGCTGGCAGACCATCAAGAAGTTCAAGCTCCTCCCGCGCGACCTCGACATCGAGCACGGCGAACTGACCCCGAGCCTCAAGCTGAAGCGCCCGGTCGTCGAGCGTGAGTACAAGTACTTGATCGACGAGATGTACGCGGGGACGCGCGAGGCGTAGTCGCCGCTGCGGTTCCACGGGGGCGGGGCGGGGTCACAGGCCCCGCCCCCTCCGCATCTCGCGCAGCAGGTCCTCCATGTGCCGTATGTGCCGGCGCAGTTCCGCCGTGTCGGTGAGGCCGCCGTCCGACATGCTGGTCTCGATCGCGTGCAGCCGCCGGGCGAGTTCGTCGAACTGCGCCTGCTCGTGCGCGAGCATCCGCTCCAGCTGCTGGTTCTTGCGGTGCAGATCGAGGAAGACGGTGACCTTGGCGCGCAGCACCCAGGGGTCGAACGGCTTGGTGAGATAGTCGGCGGCTCCGGTGGCGTACCCGCGGAACGCGTAGCCCGCGTCGGAGTCCGTGCCGGTCAGGAAGATGATCGGTACGTCCTTCGTCTGGTCGAGCCGCTTGATGTTCGCGGCGGTCTCGAACCCGTCCATGCCCGGCATCCGGATGTCGAGCAGGACGACCGCGAACCGCTGCCGCAGCAGAGCCTTCATCGCCTCCTCGCCCGAACGGGCGCGTACGAGCGGCTCGTTGAGGGACCCCAGGACGGCCTCCAGCGCGATCAGATTGTCCTCCATGTCGTCCACGAGGAGAATGCTGGCGCGCTCGTCGGTCGATGCCTCAGTGCTCATGGTGATCGATTGCCTGCCTCATTCGGTCGTCGGCGGGACGGCGGGTTCGTCCGATGTGCCGGTTCCCGCGGTGACGGTGGTGACAGTGGTGGCGGTGGAGTCCGCCCGCTCCTGGTCGTCCGCGCCCTCGGGGTCCAGGAGGGCACAGACGACGGTCAGCAACTGGTCGACGTCCACCGGCTTGGGTACGTAGTCGTTCGCACCGCGCGCGATGGACTTCTCACGGTCGCCCGGCATCGCCTTGGCGGTGAGGGCGACGATGGGAAGTCCGGCCCAGCGCGGGGTGCGGCGGATGACGGAGATGGTCTCGTAACCATCCATCTCCGGCATCATGATGTCCATCAGGACGAGTGCTACATCGGGATTGCGCTCCAGTGCCTCGATGCCCTCGCGGCCGTTCTCCGCGTACAGGACGGGCATGCCGACCCGGCCCAGTACGTGGGTCAGCGCGAAGACGTTACGGATGTCGTCGTCCACGATCAGTACGCGCCGACCCGGCAGGACCTGGCCCGCCCGGCCCGACTTCCATGCCTCCAGTTTGGTGGGCGCGGGCCAGCTGTCGTCCTGGTCGTGGACGGTGAAGGGTTCGACGGACAACTGCTCGGGCAGGGTGAGGTCCTGGTCCTCGACGCCGGGCCCGGCCGGCAGATGCCCGGGGCTGACGACCGGCACGTACAGGGTGAAGGTGGACCCCTGTCCCGGCACGCTCTCGGCGATGATGCGGCCGCCCAGCAGACCTGCGATCTCCCGGCTGATGGACAGCCCGAGGCCCGTGCCGCCGTACTTGCGGTTCGTCGTGCCGTCGGCCTGCTGGAACGCCTCGAAGATCACGGGGAGTTTCTCCGCCGCGATGCCGATACCGGTGTCGGAGACCGCGAACGCGACGACGTTGTCGCTGCTCTCCCGGGTGAAGTGGGGCTCGGGGTTCTCGACGCGACTGACGCGCAGTTCGACCCGGCCGGACGCGGTGAACTTGATCGCGTTCGACAGGAGGTTGCGCAGGATCTGCTGCAGCCGCTGCTCGTCCGAGAACATCTCGCGCGGTACGTCCTCGCCGACCTCCACCTCGAAGGTGAGACCCCGGTCGAGGGTGAGCGGGCGGAACGTGGCGTGCACGTAGTCGAGCAGCTTGATCAGCGGCAGCTTCTTGGGGCGTACGTCCATCCGGCCGGCCTCGATCTTCGAGAGGTCGAGGATGTCGTTGATGAGCTGGAGGAGGTCCGAGCCCGAGCGGTGGATCGTCGCCGCGAACTGCACCTCCTGGTCGGAGAGATGGCCGTCCGGGTTGTCGGAGAGCAGCCGGGCGAGGATCAGCAGCGAGTTGAGCGGGGTCCGCAGCTCGTGCGACATGTTCGCCAGGAACTCCGACTTGTACTGCGAGGAGGTCGCCAGCAGCGCCGCCTTCTCCTCCAGTTCGGCGTTCGAGCGGCGCAACTCCGCCTGCTGGGACTGGAGTTCGTCGGACCGGTCCTGGAGCTGGATCGCCAGCCGCTGGGACTCGCCGAGCAGCGACTCCGTACGGGAGTTGGCGATGATGGTGTTGATCGCGACGCCGATGGTGTTCACGAACTGGTCGAAGAACGCCAGGTGGACGTCGGAGAAGCGGGAGAACGAGGCGAGTTCGATGACACCGAGCAGCTTGTCCTCGAAGAGGATCGGAATGATGACCACACTCGCGGGCGCCGCCTCCCCGAGCCCACTGTTGATCTTGATGTAGTCCGGCGGGGCCTCCTCCATCAGGATCCGCTTCTTCTCCCGTGCGGCCTGCCGTACGAGCCCGTGCACCGGCATGCTGACCGTGTCGACCGTCGCGCTCTGCGCCGAGCCGTACCCGGCGATGAAGGCGAGCCCCTTGATGGGCACGGCCGTCTGCAGGGTCGCCTTGTCCTCCTCCGGGTCGGCCAGGAAGAAGGCGCCGAACTGCGCGTTCACCAGCGGGGTCAGCTCGCGCAGGATCAGGTCCGCGACCTCCATCAGGTCGCGGTGGCCCTGCATCAGGGCGGCGAGACGGGCGAGGTTCGACTCCAGCCAGTCCTTGGCGCGGGTGGTCTCGCGGAGGTTGGCCACCATGAGGTTGATGTTGTCCTTGAGCTCGTCGACCTCGCCCTGCGTCTCCACCGTGATGGAGCGGGACATGTCTCCCTGGGCCACCGCGGACGCCACCTCGGCGATCGCGCGGACCTGGGTGGTGAGGTTCGACGCCAGCTCGTTCACGTTCGTCGTCAGACGCTTCCAGGTGCCGTACACGCCCTCGACCCGCGCCTGACCGCCGAGTTGCCCCTCGGAGCCCACCTCGCGGGCCACGCGGGTGACCTCGGAGGAGAACGACGACAGCGTGTCCACCATCGTGTTGATGGTGGACTTCAGCTCCAGGATCTCGCCGCGCGCGTCGACGTCGATCTTCTTCGACAGGTCGCCCTGGGCCACCGCGGTCGCGACCTGCGCGATGTTGCGGACCTGTGAAGTCAGGTTGTCCGCCATGTAGTTGACGTTGTCGGTGAGGTCGCGCCACACACCGGAGACGCCGAGCACCTGGGCCCGGCCGCCGAGACGACCGTCGGTGCCGACCTCGCGGGCGACCCTCGTCACCTCGTCGGCGAAGGCGCGCAGCTGCTCCACCATCGTGTTGACGGTGTCCTTCAGCTCCAGGATCTCGCCGCGCGCGTCGACGGTGATCTTCTTGGAGAGGTCGCCGTTGGCGACGGCCGTGGTCACCTGGGCGATGTTGCGGACCTGGGAGGTGAGGTTCAGGGCCATGAAGTTGACGTTGTCGGTGAGGTCCTTCCACACCCCTGATACGCCACGCACCTGGGCCTGACCGCCGAGGTTGCCCTCGGTGCCGACCTCGCGGGCGACGCGGGTGACCTCGTCGGCGAAGGCGGAGAGCTGGTCGACCATCGTGTTGATCGTCGACTTCAGCTCCAGGATCTCGCCCTTCGCCTCGACCGTGATCTTCTTGCCGAGGTCGCCCTGGGCCACGGCGGTGGACACGAGCGCGATGTTGCGGACCTGCGAAGTCAGGTTGTCCGCCATGAAGTTGACGTTGTCGGTGAGGTCCTTCCAGACGCCGGAGACGCCGCGGACCTGGGCCCGGCCGCCGAGGTTGCCCTCGGTGCCGACCTCGCGGGCGACGCGGGTGACCTCGTCGGCGAAGGCGGAGAGCTGGTCGACCATCGTGTTGATGGTGCTCTTCAGCTCCAGGATCTCGCCCTGGGCGCTGACGGTGATCTTCTGGCTCAGGTCGCCGTTGGCGACGGCCGTGGTCACCTGGGCGATGTTGCGCACCTGGGAGGTGAGGTTCGAGGCCATGAAGTTGACGTTGTCGGTGAGGTCCTTCCACACCCCCGACACACCGCGCACCTGGGCCCGGCCGCCCAGCTCGCCCATCGTGCCGACCTCGCGCGCCACGCGGGTGACCTCGTCGGCGAAGGCGGAGAGCTGTTCGACCATCGTGTTCACGGTCAGCTTCAGTTCGAGCAGCTCACCGGTCGCCTCGACCGTCACCGTGCGGGTCAGATCACCGCGCGCCACCGCCGTGGTCACCAGGGCGATGTCACGGACCTGCGCGGTCAGCCGGGACGCCATCGTGTTGACCGCCTCGGTCACGTCCCGCCAACTGCCCGACAGACCGGTCACCTTCGCCCGGCCGCCGAGCCTGCCCTCGGTGCCGACCTCACGCGCGACCCGGGTCACCTCACCGGTGAAGAGGGACAGCTGATCGACCATCTTGTTGACGGCCCGCCCGAGGCGGCGCAGATCGCCCCGCAGCTGCCGGTTGCCGTCGTGCAGATCGACCCGCTGGGTCAGATCGCCGCCCGCCACCGCGTCCAGGACCCGGGTCGCGTTGGCGGCCGGGGCCACCAGGGCGTCGAGCAGCTGGTTCACGTCGTTGATCCTGGTCGTCCAGTGGCCCTGGCCCGGGCTCGCGGCGAGCCGCTCGTCCAGCCGGCCGTGCCGCACGATCTCGCGGCGGACACGCTGGGCCTCCGCGTTGAAGTGCGTACTCCGGTCCACGATCTGGTTGAACACCATGCCCAGCTCGGCCACGATGCCGTGCCCCGTCGTCTCGGGCACCTTGCTGAAGTCGCCGTCCCGGGCGGACGTCATCGCGGCCAGGAGGGGGCGCAGATCCGATACGCGAATCTGTGTGTCTCCGAGCACATGCATAGCACTGTTCTCACTCATGGAGGCCCACTTCGGTAACTCGGTGCTTATGGGCGTAGCCAGTCTGTCACTCTGTCTGCATCGCTTGGGGCGTATTCGTCCGAACTGCTCAGGGAGACGCACAGTGGGGGCCATTCCGACGCAACGGGAGTCAGCGTCCCGTGCTCCTGGGGCTGTGGCACGCCCGCACACGGTGGCCCGTACATCCTTCCCGGGCAACTCCCTCGCACCGGGCGCGGCCCGCAGGTTCGTCCGTGCGACGCTCGCGGGCTGGGCCGAACTCGGCCTGCCAGGAGCGGAGTTGGTCACCGATCAGCTCGTCGGGGACGCGATGGTGGTCGTCAGCGAACTGGTCACGAACGCCGTCGTACACGCGGGCACGGACGTGGAACTGCTGTGCCGCCTCGACAACTGCACGGAGGACTGCGCGGCGGGCATCCCGGGCGACTCGAATCCTCTGACGGCGGCGGCGGTACGGGTACTGGTGCCGGGTACGGAGTCGGCGCAGGGTGCTGCGCCCGGCGCGGGGTCGGTGAACGGGTCGGGCGACGCGCCGGGCAACGGTTCGGGCTCGGCGCCCGTCGCCGTGCCGGACGGCCGACCGGGCCCGACGTCGGGTGGCGCGGCGGGAACTGCGCCCGGCGTGGTGCCGGACGCCGTACCGGGAGCCTCGTCCGAGGCCGCGCCGGGCCCCGTGCCGGACGGCGTGCCCGGCCTCACGCCGGGTACCGAGCCGGTCCTCGCACCAGGCGCCGTGCCGGAGGCTGCCGCGGGGCTCCGGCAGGCGGCGGCGCCTGGCGGCGCGGCGGCCGTCACGTCGGACGCGTCGCACGTCGTGCCGGAGGCCGCGCCGGACAGCGGGCCGGGCCCCACGTCCGGCCTGGTGCCGGCCCCGGCGCCGGGGCCCGTGCCGGACAGCGGGCCGGGCTCCACGCCGGGCCTCACGTCGGTCCCCGAACCGAGCCCCGTGCCGAGCGCCCCGCCGAGCCCGGCGGCAGGCGCCGCGGCAAGCGCCGCCGCGGGTGTCAACGGTGGGAGCCGGGACCCGGGGCCCGTCGTGGAGCGTCAGCGTGCCCTCGTCATAGAAGTGTCCGATCATCATCCCGAGCGGGTCGTGCGGGACGACAGTGCCGGGCGGCCGTACGACGCCATCGAGTACGGCCGTGGCCTGCGGCTCGTCTCCGCGCTCTCCGACGCCTGGGGCATCACGTACCGCACCGGCACCAAGACCGTGTGGGCGCGGCTGCCCGCGGAGACGATCCCGACCGCCGAGGCGGCGGAGGCCTACGAGGGCGAGCGCGCGCTGCGGCGCGGGCAGCGGGCCGCCGAGATCCTCGCCCCCGCGCCCCGGCGCAGCGTCCAGGACCAGGACTGGCTCAACCGCGGCGCCCTCTCGTTCCTCGCCGAGGCCTCCGACCTGCTCGGCGGGCAGCTCGACGAGGACCTGGTCGCCGCCCTCACCGGACAGCTGGTCGTGCCGCGACTCGCCGACTGGTGCGCGGTGTGGCTGGAGGACGAGGCGCCGGGCCGCTCCGACGGAGGCCTCGTCGGCGGACCGCGTCTCGCCCGCGTCTGGCACGGCAGCGAGAACCGCATGGAGGAGCTGCGCCGGCTGCTGGAGAAGGACCCGCCCGAACTGCCCGAGTCGGCGCGCTCCGGGCCCGTACCGATGCCCTGGCCCGCCGATGCCCTGGGCGCGAAGGCGGAGGACGGCTCGGCCCTCGCGTTCCGGCTGATCGCGGGCGGCAGACCGCTCGGCGCCCTCGTCATCGGACGGGCCGGACAGGACCACTTCCCCGACGAGATCACCGGACTCGTCGAGGACCTCAGCCGCCGCGTCGCGCTGGCCATCGGGGCGGCCCGCCAGTACGCCCGCCAGGCCACCATCAGCCGCGTACTGCAGCGCGGCCTGCTGCCCGGGGCGGTCGCCGAGATCCCCGGGGTACGCAGCGCGCTCGTCTACGAGCCCTGTGACAAGGGCGGCCCGAGCGGCGACTTCTACGACCTCTTCCCCGCGGGCGACGGACGCTGGTGCTTCGCCCTCGGTGACGTCCAGGGCAAGGGCCCTGAGGCGGCCGTCGTCATCGGCCTCGCCCGGCCCTGGCTGCGGCTGCTGGCCCGCGAGGGGTACGCGGTGCCGGACGTCCTGGACCGGCTCAACCAGCTCCTCCTCGACGACGCCACCGAGACCGCGGACGCGGCGGCCCGCGCCCTGGTGGCGGAGGGCGGCCGGGGGCTCCCCGACGAGGGCCCGCAGAACCGGTTTCTCTCCCTCCTCTACGGCGAGCTCGTCCCCGTCGAGGGCGGCGTGCGCTGCACCCTGGCCTCCGCCGGACACCCGCTGCCGCTGCTCCTCCAGCCCTCCGGAGAGGTCCGCGAGGTGGCCCAGCCGCAGACCCTCCTCGGGGTCTTCGAGGACGCCAGCTACGGCTGCGGGACCTTCGAGCTGCGGCCCGGCGACAGCATCCTGTGCGTCACGGACGGCGTCACGGAGCGCCGCAACGGACACCGCCAGTTCGACGACGAGGACGGACTCGCCGCCGCACTCACCGGCTGCGCCGGACTGAACGCCGGGCTGATCGCCGAGCGCATCCGCCGACTGGTGCACGAGTTCGGCGGAAAGCCGCCGGAGGACGACCTGGCACTGCTGGTGCTGCAGGCCGAGTGACGGCCCTCCGGCCGGGCGGAGGGGGCACATGCGTGCGTGCGGGACAATGGAGGACATGCCTTCCGCACTCCCCGACGGCGAGCCCGTCCCCGACGACGGGGCGCTGCCCGCGCACGTCCTGGCCGACGCGGCCGACCGCCCGCTCGGGTTCTATCTGCACGTCCCGTACTGCGCGACCCGCTGCGGCTACTGCGACTTCAACACGTACACGGCGACGGAGCTGCGCGGCTCGGGGGGCGTGCTCGCCTCCCGCGACAACTACGCCTCGACCCTGATCGACGAGGTCCGTCTCGCCCGCAAGGTCCTCGGCGACGACCCGCGGCCCGTCCGCACGGTCTTCGTCGGCGGCGGTACGCCCACCCTGCTGGCCGCCGACGATCTCGTACGGATGCTGGGGGCCGTCCGGGACGAGTTCGGGCTCGCGGACGACGCGGAGATCACCACGGAGGCGAATCCGGAGTCGGTGGACCCCGGGTATCTGGCCACGCTCCGGGCCGGCGGGTTCAACCGGATCTCCTTCGGGATGCAGAGCGCGCGCAAGCACGTGCTGCAGATCCTCGACCGCACCCACACCCCCGGCCGGCCCGAGGCCTGCGTCGCCGAGGCCCGCGCGGCCGGCTTCGACCATGTGAACCTCGACCTCATCTACGGCACCCCCGGCGAGAGCGACGACGACTGGCGGGCCTCGCTCGACGCGGCGATCGGCGCCGGGCCCGACCACGTGTCGGCGTACGCGCTCATCGTCGAGGAGGGGACGCAGCTCGCCCGGCGCATCCGGCGCGGCGAGGTGCCGATGACCGACGACGACGTCCACGCGGACCGTTACCTGATGGCCGAGGATCGACTGTCGCAGGCGGGGTTCTCCTGGTACGAGGTCTCCAACTGGGCCACCTCGGAGGCCGGGCGGTGCCTCCACAACGAGCTGTACTGGCGCGGGGCCGACTGGTGGGGGGCCGGGCCCGGGGCGCACAGCCATGTGGGCGGGGTGCGGTGGTGGAACGTCAAGCATCCGGGCGCGTACGCGGGGGCGTTGGCGGGTGGGCGGTCGCCCGGCGCCGGGCGTGAGCTGTTGTCCGAGGAGGACCGGCGGGTCGAGCGGATTCTGCTGGAGCTGCGGCTGGTGACGGGGTGTCCGCTGTCGCTGCTGCGGGCGGATGGGCTGGCGGCGGCTTCGCGTGCGCTGGCCGGGGGGTTGTTGGAGGCGGGGCCCTTCGGGGAGGGGCGGGCCGTGCTCACCCTCCGGGGGCGGTTGCTGGCGGACGGGGTGGTCCGGGACCTGGTGGATTAGCGGGCTTTCCCTCGCCCCCGCCGCCCCTACCCGTCCCGTCACTGACTCCGGGGGGGGGGGGGGGGGCCGGCGCGGGGCGCGGAACCCCCACACCCAGC
>NZ_JBHXTO010000083.1:0-43505 GCF_042677425.1 Streptomyces sp. NPDC127119
GGATTTGTAGGGCCCTTTGCGGACGCGCCGGCCGCTGCGGGCGGACACGTCGCCCCGGCCCCCTCCGGTCTCTTGCAGGTGCGCGTCCGGGGGGCTGCTGTTACATGCGGCTCAGTGACGCTGCTGCGAACAGGACGTCTCTGATGGCCTCTCGGTCGCCTGCCTGGCCTGCTGCTGCCTCTTCCGGGGAGACGTGGCCCGCTGCCAGTTGGCAGAACTCCACGCCGTCCAGGGCCACGTGGGCCACTTCGCGGTCGGGGGAGGCCAGGGTGCCGGGGGAGTCGAGCGGGATGAGCCATTCGCCGCCGCCGAGGCCCTCGATCTCCAGGCGGAGGCTGCGGCCGGGGGTGCCGGCCGGGACCAGGTGGGGGGTTTCCGCGGGGGCCGCCAGGCCTGCCTGGCGGCGGGCGGCCAGGGCCGAGGGGAGCATGCGGGCGCCCAGGTCGATCATCGCGTGGAGATGGCGGGGCGAGGGCGGCTCGTAGGGGTAGTCGACGGCTTCGGCGATGTCTCCGGCGTGGACCCAGGTCTCGAAGGCCCGGTCCAGCATGGAGTCCCGGAGCGGGAGTTCGAAGTCGCCGTACGGGACGGGGAGGCGGCCGGAGCCTCCGCCCGCGAAGGCGACCGTGCGGACGAGGTTGTGGGACTGCTCGCGCCAGGGACCGCGTACGGAACGGGTGGGCGGGAAGTGGGCTGCGCCCCAGAAGGCCTCGGTGCGGGCCGAGGGGGTGGGGGCGGGGGTGTCCGTCCGGGTTTCCAGGGGGTCTTCCAGGCCGAGTGTGACGGCGACCAGGCCGTCCACGGTCAGGAGGTGGGCGATCACTCCGGCGACGGTGGTGCGTCGGCTGATGGGTTCCTTGCCGTCGAACCAGCGCAGTCGCACCGGGGCGTGCCACTCGGCGTCGCCGATGTCCTGGAGCAGGGCGTCCAGGCGGGCGGTCTCCGCGTCGTACGGGGTGGCCCAGGAGGGGACCGGGATCCGGGGCGGGCGGCGGGTCAGGCAGGCCTGCAGGACGCGGGTGCGCAGGGCCGGGTCCAGGTCGAGGGTCTCCGGCGGGTGCAGGAGGCCCACGGCTTCACGCAGGCGCAGGGCCTCGTCCGCGCAGGCGCCGCAGCCGCCGAGATGGTCCTCCACCGCCGCCGTCTCCTCGGGCGAGCAGGCCGCCAGCGCCCAGGCGCCCAGCAGCGCCTTCAGCACCCGGTGTTCGAGGAGGAGGGGAGGGGTGGGGAGGGGGAGGCCCGTGTCCTCTATGGAGGCGCGTGGGATCGGTATGCGTGGGGGGTTCTGGGGGTTCGGTTCTTCTTCGTACTCGTCGAAAGGGTTTGCGCTGTTCACCTTGCGCCCCCTTGGTCGGGGGGTGTTCCCGGTGTGTCGTGGGCCGTGGAGAGGAGTTGGAGGCCCAGGCGCAGGCGGCGGCGGGCCTCGTCCGCGGTGACGCCCAGGTCCGCGGCGGTCTGGTGGTAGTCGCGGCGCTGGAAGTAGGCGAGTTCCAGGGCGGTGCGCAGCGGGGTCGGCATGGACGTGACGATGTAGTCGGCGCGGGCCGCCACGGAGGCGCGGCGGACCTTGCGTTCCAGTTCGTCGGTGTCGTCCGTGCCGTCCTGGGCGAGCGCGGCGGTCTCCGTGGTGCGCAGGCGCTGTACGGCGAGGCGGTGCGTCAGGGTGGCGACCCAGGAGCGCAGGGGGCCCTGCCTGGGGTCGTAGGACTCGGGGTTCTCCCAGACGTGGGCGAAGACCTCGCGGGTGATGCCGTCGGCCGCGTGTTCGTCGCCGAGTACGCGGTGGGCGAGACCGTGCACGAGTGAAGCGAAGCGGTCATAGAGCTCGCCGAGCGCGGCTGCCTCCCCCCGCGCGAGCCGCTGTTGCATCTTGCGGTCCCAGCGGGGTGGCGTGTCCCTTCTGGCCATGCGGCCCCCTCGCCCCTGTTCGTGCTGTGCGCCTGTGCCCGTGTCCACCGGATTCTCCTCTCCGGTCTCCTCACGAATGTAGTCGGCACCCGTGGTGACGCACGCCCCTTTGTGGCAATGCGCGCCCCGGGGAGGGGGTGGGGTGGTAGGGGGATTGTTGCGTTGTGTGTTGCTGTACTTACTTTGGGTTGGGTGGTGGGTGAATTGTTGTGGTTGGGGGTGGCCGGATTGGAGTGCGGTTGATCGGAAGGGGGCGTGTGGGGTGCGTTTCGATTCGGAATTCCGTGTTTCGCGGCGCGGGGGTGGGGCAGCCACGCAGCAGGGAAGTGAAGTTGTGGCTTCCGTTTCCGGGTCCGACATTGTCGAGCGAGGGACAGACGCGTGACGCTCAGGGTGACCGAAGGCGAGCAGCGCGGCTGGGCCGTCGTGCGGGTTTCGGGTGAGATGGATCTGGTGACCTCGCCCGTGCTGCGGCAGCGGGTGCACGAGGCCGTGGCCGACGGGCGGCATGACGTCGTGCTGGACCTGTCCGGGGTGCTGTTCTGCGATTCCAGCGGCGTGAGTGTGCTCATCGCCTCGCGGCGGCTGATCCGGTCCTGTCAGGGGCGTCTGCGGGTGATCCTCCCCGCGCAGGGGGCCGAGGACGGGTCGCACGTCAACCGGGTGCTGGGTGCTCTCGGTGTGCGCAGGCTCTTCGACGCGTACGCCGATGTCGACGCCGCCGTGGACGATGAGGCGAGTTCACTTTCGGCGTGATTCCCGTCACGGAGGGGGAAGGTCGTTGGGTGTGTTCGTGACGGTGTTGTCGCGGATTTCCCCCGGTCTTGGCGCAAGCGTCGTTTTCCGGCTCCCCGAGGGGGCCGGTCGTCGTACGCTCCTGCCAGACGTACCCACGTGAGGTAAGGCGGCCCGAAAGACATGGTCAGTACCGAGTACGAGCGGAAGATCGCCGCCCGGTTCGCCGGCTTCGATCAGGACGGCAACGGCTACATCGACCGCGAGGACTTCAACGCGGCGACGAAGGCGCTGCTCGCCGAGTTCGCCACGACGGCCCGGTGCGACAAGGGCCAGGCCCTGTACATCGGCGCGGAGGCCTTCTGGCAGGGCATGGCCGGCATAGCGGACCGGGACGGCGACCAGCGGATCACCCGCGAGGAGTTCGTGAACGGGGCCGTGAAGCGGCTGCGTGACAACCCCGACCGCTTCGCCGAGATCGCCCGCCCCTTCCTGGACGCGGCGCTCGCCGTCGCGGACGGCGACGGGGACGGCTCCGTGACCGTCGACGAGACCGCGCGGATCCTCAAGGCCCTGGGTGTGCCTGGGGACACCGCTGCCACCGCGGCCGGCGCTCTCGACTCGGACGCCGACGGAGTGGTCACCGAGCCCGACATCGTGAGTGCCTTCGCCCGCTACTTCACGGTGCCCGAGTAACGCTCCCGGAGCCGGTACTTCAGCACTTTGCGCAGCGTCTCGTTGCGCGGAAGGGCGTCCACCACCTCCAGTTGCTCCGGCAGCTTGTGGGGGGACAGTCCTTCCGCGCGCAGATGGGCCGTCACCTCGGGGAGGGTGAGGGGTGTGGTTCCGGTGGTCTGCTCGATCACCGCGCAGACCCTTTCTCCTCGTTCTGTGTCGGGGAGGCCTATGACTGCTGCGTCCGCGATTGCCGGATGGTTGTGCAGTAGGTCCTCCAGTTCTTTGGCGCTGATGTTTTCGCCCTTGCGGATGATCACGTCCTTCAGGCGGCCCGTCAGGACCAGGTGGCCGGTGGGGGTGAGGTGGCCGAGGTCCCCCGTGATCAGGAAGCCGTCCTCGTCGAAGGCCTCCTTTGTCTGGTCCGGGTTCAGGTAGCCCGCGCACACCGCTTCGCCGCGCAGGCGTACCTCGTCGTTCCTGATGCGGATCTCCATGCCCGGTGGGGGTTTGCCCTCCGTCGTCGCCAGGTTCTCCTCGGTGTCGTCCGGGGAGCCCATGGTGATCATCGGGACCTCTGTCATGCCGTAGCCGTGGGTGAGTTTCACGCCCATCTCGCGTACGACCGCGTGGTGGATCTCGGGGGGCTTGGGGGCGCCGCCGCCGGCCAGGAGACGCAGGGTCGGGATGAGTCTGGTGTCCGGCTGTCTGCGTTGTTCCGCCAGGAACATGGAGTAGAACGCCGTCGAACCGCCCGCCACCGTCACCCCGTGCCTGCGGTAGCCCTCCAGTGCGTCCGGCAGCGCGAACTTCTCGAAGAGGACCGCCGGGAACCCGTACAGCAGCAGCATGACCAGGTAGTCGGGGCCGCCTATGTGGGCGAAGGGGAACGCGATCGAGCCCGTGTCGGCCTCCGAGAGGTGCAGGGCGTGGGCGAGGCAGCTGCCGCCGGCTATGAGGGAACGGTCCGTGTGCAGGACGCCCTTGGGGTCCGAGGTCGTGCCGGACGTCCAGTAGATCCAGCGCACGTCCGTCCCCGTGGTGGGCGGGGCGGGGAGTGACGCGGGGTCGCCGGTGGGGAGGGTGGCGTACGCCTCGAAGGTGCCGCGTGCGGCGATGCGTTCGGCCATGGCGGTGTGGTCGAAGTCGCGCCAGGTGCCGGGGACCGCGAAGAACTCCGCCTGCGAGGCGTGGAGCGCGAAGGACACCTCCCGGTCGCGGTAGAAGGGGATGATCGGCGACTGGACCGCGCCGAGCCGTGTCAGGGCCATCGCGAGGACGACGGTCTCGATACGGGTGGGCAGCTGCCAGGCGACCACGGTTCCGGGGCGTACGCCCATGGCGTGCAGGCCCGCCGCCGTGCGTTCGGCGCCGGCGCGCAGCTCCTCGAAGGTCAGGGTGCGGTCGTCCTGGAGGAGGACCGGGCGGTCGGGGGTGAGTGCGGCGCGGCGTTCGACGAGTTCCCAGAAGGTGCGGGAGGTGTCGAGTGTGTGCGCGGTGTCCGTGGGCATGCCCGTGCTCCTCACCGCTGATGGCCAAGGTAACTGACGGGTAGTCAGGTCGCGTGGAGAGCGTAGGCGTCTGCGCCTTGTCGGTCCAGGGGTGCGGGGCTAGCCTGCCTTCTGACGGGTCATCAGATTTGCCGCCGGAGAGGGCTGGACTCATGACCGAACTGCCTCGGATCATCAGCGTCGACGACCATGTGATCGAGCCCGCCCACCTCTTCGAGACCTGGCTGCCGAGGAAATACCGGGATCGCGGGCCCAAGCCCCTGACGGCGGGTATCGGCGAACTGGCGTACGTGGCCGGCAAGTACCGGATCACCATGGATCCGGACGGGCCGCCTACCGACTGGTGGATCTACGAGGACCTGAAGTTCCCGTACAAGCGCAACATCGCGGCCGTCGGGTTCGACCGGGACGAGATGACGCTTGAGGGCATCACCCGTGAGGAGATGCGGCCCGGGTGCTGGGACCCGGTCGAGCGGCTCAAGGACATGGACGCCAATCATGTGGAGGGGAGCCTGTGCTTCCCCACCTTCCCGCGGTTCTGCGGGCAGACCTTCGCCGAGGCGCACGACAAGGAGGTCGCGCTGGCCTGCGTGCGCGCCTACAACGACTTCATGGTCGAGGAGTGGTGCGGGGACAGCGGGGGGAGGCTGATTCCGCTGTGCATCATTCCGCTCTGGGACATCGACCTTGCCGTCGCCGAGATCCGGCGCAACGCGGCTCGGGGCGTGCGGGCGGTGACGTTCTCGGAGATCCCGACCCATCTGGGGCTGCCGTCCATCCACTCCGGGTACTGGGACCCGTTCTTCGCCGTCTGCCAGGAGACCGGCACGGTCGTCAACATGCACATCGGCAGCAGCAGCCAGATGCCCGCCGCATCGCCGGATGCCCCTCCCGCCGTTCAGGCGTCCCTGAGCTTCAACAACGCCATGGCCTCGATGATGGATTTCCTGTTCAGCGGCGTGCTCGTGAAGTTCCCTGGGCTCAAACTCGCCTACAGCGAGGGGCAGATGGGGTGGATTCCGTACGCGCTGGAGCGGGCCGATGACGTGTGGGAGGAGCATCGGGCCTGGGGCGGGGTGCGGGATCTGATTCCCGAGCCGCCCTCCACCTACTACTACCGGCAGATCTTCTGCTGCTTCTTCCGCGACAAGCACGGGGTCGCCTCGCTGGACGTGGTGGGACGCGACAACGCCACGTTCGAGACCGACTATCCGCATGTCGACTCGACCTTCCCGCACACCAAGGAAGTCGCCCTCGACCATGTGAAGGGCCTCGACGACGAGACCGTCTACAAGCTGATGCGCGGCAACGCCATCCGCATGCTGGGCCTCGACCTGGACCGCGACAGGTAATGGATCTTTCGTACGCGGACGAGGACGAGGAGTTCCGGGCGCGGTTGCGGGAGTGGCTGGGTGAGGTACTTCCCGGGCTGCCTCCCAAGCCCTCGGCCGACGACTGGCCGGGGCGGCGCGCGTACGACCTCGGGTGGCAGCGGCTGTTGTACGACGCCGGGTACGCGGGGTTGCACTGGCCGGTCGACGCGGGGGGCCGTGGCGCCACACCGACCCGGCATCTGATCTTTCTGGAGGAGACCGAGAAGGCGGGTGCTCCCTACGTAGGGGCCAACTTCGTCGGGCTGCTGCATGCCGGGCCGACCATCGCCGCCGAGGGAAGCGCCCGGCAGCGGGCGCGGTGGCTGCCGCCCGTGCTGCGCGGCGAGGAGGTGTGGTGCCAGGGGTTCAGCGAGCCGGACGCCGGGTCCGACCTCGCGTCGCTGCGCACGCGCGCGTGGCGGGACGGTGACGACTACGTGGTCAGCGGCTCCAAGATCTGGACCTCGCACGCCGAAGTCGCCGACTGGTGCGAGCTGTTGGTGCGGACCGACGCGGCGGCGCCGAAGCATCGCGGGATCACCTGGCTGGCGATGCCGATGGACGCGCCGGGCATCACCGTACGGCCGCTTCGTACGCTCGCCGGGTCCGCGGAGTTCGCGGAGGTCTTCCTCGACGAGGTGCGGGTGCCCGTCGCCAACCGGGTCGGTGAGGAGAACGACGGCTGGCGCGTGACCATGGTGACGCTGTCCTTCGAGCGCGGCACCGCCTTCGTGGGCGAGGTGGTGGCCTGCCGGCGGGTGCTCGGCGAGGTGGCGCGCGAGGCCCGGAAGAACGGCCGGTGGGACGACGTGCCGCTGCGGCGCAGGCTCGGCAGGCTCAATGCCGAGTTCCGGGCCCTGTGGCGGCTGACGCAGTGGAACGTGAGCGAGTCGGAGCGCGGTGGCGGAGTGCCGGGCGTGGGCGGCTCGGTCTTCAAGCTGCGGTACTCGCAGGCGCGGCAGGAGCTGTACGACGCGGCGGCCGAGGTGCTGGGTCCCGAGGGGCTCGATCTGGGCCGGGAGTGGACGGTCGACCGGCTGTCGTCGCTCTCGTACACCATCGCCGCCGGGACCTCGCAGATCCAGCGGAACATCGTGGCCGAGCGCATTCTGGGCCTCCCGAAGGGACGGTGACCGGTGGACTTCCAACTCACCGATGATCAACGGGCGTTACGGGCCGGTGTACGCGAGTTGCTGGTGCGGCGGTTCGGGCGGGAGCGGTTGCGGGCCGCCGTGGACCCGGGGAGAGGGGAGCACGCCGGCTCCGGGGAGCGGGGAGCCGTCGGTGGGCTCGATCGGGCGCTCTGGCGTGAGTTGGGCGAGGCCGGGTTCTTCGCGCTGCGGTTGCCGGAGGAGCGGGGCGGGGTCGGGCTCGGACTGCCCGAGGCGGTGCTCGCCTTCGAGGAGGCCGGCCGGGCGCTGCTGCCCGGACCGCTCGTGGCCACCCACCTCGCGGCCGGTGAGGTACCGGGCGCGGCCACCGGCACGTGTGTCGTCGCCGCCGTCGACGGCGACCTCGTCGAATGGCTGGACGAGGCGGACGTCGTACGGGGCGAGGTGACCGGAGCCGTCGCCCTGCGGTCCGTCGATCCGCTGACGCCCCTGCACCGCGTGCCCCGGGCCGCGCCCCCCGACCCGGTCGCCGCCCTGCTGACCGCCGCCGAACAGCTCGGCTCCGCCGCGTGGACCTGTGCGCTGGCCGTGCAACACGCCCGGACCCGTGAGCAGTTCGGGCAGCCGATCGGGGCCTTCCAGGCGGTGAAACACCTGTGCTCGGAGATGCTGGTACGGGTGGAAGTGGCCCGTGCGGCGGTGTACGCGGCGGCCGTCACCGCCGATCCGCTCGACATCGCGGCGGCCCGGCTGCTGGCCGACGAGGCGGCCGAGCGAGGGGCCCGCGACTGCCTCCAGGTGCACGGCGGAATGGGATTCACCTGGGAGTCCGATGTACACCTCCATCTCAAACGGGCCTGGTCGCGGGCCCGCCGCGGGGAGGGCGCCGCGGCGGCCGAGGAGGCGCTCGCGGAGGATCTGCTGGCGTCGGCGGCACGGCCCGGGACGTGAGCCGCGGGAGCCGGCCGGTGCCGAATGCCGCCGATCGTGGCACTCCCGTGAGGGGGTGGGAACGACCGAAGGGGACGGAAGTCGCGGAACGTGGCATACCGGAATGGCCGAGCGTTGATATCGGGTTGTGTCCTACGCGTGACTCGTCACGGCCTGGAGTCGGCGGCCTGCTCCGGTACCTTGTGTGGGATGCGAGTGGTTCTGATGCCGGGCCATCACGGTGTTGCCCCTGGGGCGGCCCCGGATCCGGCGATGTGTGCCGCTCGCGGGGCAGGAAGCAGGACCGTTCCTGCCTGTTCGACTCCCCGTGGCGAGCGTCGCACAGTATGCCGCACGCGTACTCCTTCGCGCTGGAATATGCCCGAAGCGCTTGTTGGGGTGACTGTACGTCAACCATGCTGTCTCCTGAGGGAATCACGTTCCGTGAGCCCTTTTCTGACCACGATCGTGGCCCTTGCGAGGCGCGAGGCGATGTGTCCGCCGGTTCGGATGGTGTGAGCGGTGCAGGTGCTTCAAGTGCAGCTGGAGATCCGGCCCGACCCCGCGGAGGTGGGGCGAGCCCGGAGGTGGGCCCGTTCGCGGCTCGCGGGTTCCGGGATAGAGGCCGATGAGCCGCTGGCCGAGACGCTGATCCTGCTCGTCTCGGAGCTGGTCACCAACGCCGTGGTGCACACCGGCCGCCCCGCCGTCCTGCGGCTGTTCGTGCCGGACGCGGCGAGTGCGCCGACAGCCGGTGAGCGGGCCGTCGGGGAGGTCGTCGCGACCGTCCGCCTGGAGGTCGTCGACGCCAGCACCCGGGCCCCGCGCCCGCGCTGCGCGGACGGCGACGACACCAACGGCCGTGGCCTCGCACTCGTCGACGGTCTCGCCGACCGGTGGGGCTGGAGCGCCGAGGGCGCCGGGAAACGCATCTGGTGCGAGGTGGACCGATGTTCGTCGGCGACCACTCTCGTCACGGGATGCGACGCGGCGCCGGTCGTGTCTTCGGTGGCATCTCCCGTGGTCTACGGGGACATGGCGTACGAGGCCGTGTAGGCACCGGCCCCCGCCCGGGGCCCGTCACGCGGGAGCGGGCGCTCGGGCACGGGTGCGCCCGCTGGCGCACGGGTGGCACGCGGTCCGGGGTCCCGGCGTCCGGTGATGCCGAATGCGCCGGGCCGTGCTTCCGCCCGTGAGCGTCACAAAGGGCGCCAATGGCATGAATCGCCGAACGGGTGTTGACGGACCGTGTCCGTTTCATCACGCTTGTGTTCAGCGATTCGCCGTGAGGGGACGTCGAGGTCTTCGGTGACGGGAGCCCTCGGCGAGCGCGGATCGCGACTGGGCGTCGGCTCCTGCGGGGCCAGGGGCAGGCGCGCCGGAGAGCCGGATGGCGGCGCGCGGTGCCGCGCCCGGGGTGGGGTGGGGGCTCCTTTCGCCCGGGTGTGGTCGTACGTGGGGGAGACGCGCCGCCAGCCGGCCCCGGTGGTCCGGCGGCGGGGCTCGGGGTTCGGGATTCCTGGTTCTGCGGTCCGGGTTCCAGGTTCTGGATTCGTGGACTCTTGGGTCCTGGGTGCGTCAGAGGATCGCGACCGGTGCGACGGGGGTTCCCGTGGCGCCGGCGAAGGGTTCGGGCATCGCCGACAGCAGGAACGTAGAGCTGCCGATTTCTCCACAGGCTGTGGACAACTTTTCGAGATTCCAGTTCTGGCCCTGAAGCATGCCCATCTCGACCAGGTGGAGGCCGTGGACGGGCAGCCACAAGCCCTCTATCTCGGGAGGAAATATCTCAAAGGTGAGGGTGTCGTTCGCGACCGCCGCGACATCGCGGGCGTGGAACCACTCCGGGGTGCGCACGGACAGACCGGGGGAGGGGAAGGCGTACCCCTGCCTGTCGCCCGCGAGGAGGAGCTGGATCTGACCGGTGCGTACGAGGACGATGTCGCCCGCGCCGACCTTCGTGCCGCTCAGCTCCTCGGCCGCCTCCAGGTCCTCCGGGGTCACCGCGTGCCCGCTGTCCAGGCGCTCCACGCCGAGCGCCCGGGCCACGTCCAGCAGGACGCCGCGCGAGACGATGTGCCGGGGCTTGTCGATGCCGTTGAACTCGGCGCCCCCGTGGGCGGTGATCGTGTCGGCGGGGCGGCCGTTGTAGAGCCTGCCCGAGTGCGAGACATGGCTGAGCGCGTCCCAGTGCGTGGCCGCCTGGAGGCCCATCGTCACGGCGTCGTCGCTGCACGCGATCGTGCCGGGGCCGAACAGTTCCTGGTTGATCTGCACCATCGTGTGCAGCGGATCGACCCGGCCCGGGATCATCCCCGTCTGCACGCCGTCCTGGCGCAGGGGGAGCGCGAGCGGTACGCGACGGCCGGTCCGGACGCTCGCGGCGGCCCCGCGCACGACCTCGTCGGTGATCAGGTTCAGGGTGCCGATCTCGTCGTCGGCGCCCCAACGCCCCCAGTTGTTGACGCGTTTGGCGATCTCGTGGAACTCGGCCGGCAGTGACATGAGTACTCCCCGGGGCTTGTCTCCAGGTATCTGACGGGTCGTAGAATCTGAGCCGAGGCAAATCTAACGGACCGTCAGAAACTGCGGGAAGGGGCCGGGGCGTGGGGAACTTCCTGGAAGGCAGGGTCGTCGCCGTGACCGGGGCGGGCCGGGGCATCGGACGCGCGGTGGCGCTGGCGGCAGCGGCCGAGGGCGCACGGGTCGTCGTCAACGACTACGGCGTCTCCATCGAAGGCTCGGAGCCGAGCAGTTCGGTCGCCGACGCCGTCGTCAAGGAGATCGGGGCGGCCGGCGGGGAGGCGGTCGCCGTGGCCGACGACATCTCCACCATGGCGGGCGGACAGCGGATCGTCGACACGGCCCTGGAGGCGTACGGGCGGCTCGACGGAGTCGTCTGCGTCGCCGGGATCCTGCGCGAACGCATGCTCTTCAACATGTCCGAGGACGAGTGGGACCCGGTGATCGCCACGCATCTGAAAGGTACGTTCACCGTGTTCCGCGCGGCGTCCGCCGTCATGCGCAAGCAGGGGGCCGGGACGCTGATCGGGTTCACCAGCGGCAACCACCAGGGGTCCGTCTCCCAGGCCAACTACAGCGCGGCCAAGGGCGGGATCATCTCGCTCGTCCGCAGCGCGGCGCTCGGGCTCCACAAGTACGGGGTGACGGCGAACGCGGTCGCGCCGGTCGCCCGTACGCGGATGTCCGCGAACGTGCCGATGGAGCTGACGGAGATCGGTGAGCCGGAGGATGTGGCCGCGCTCGTGGTGTACCTGCTGTCCGGGCGGGCCCGGGAGGAAGGGATCACCGGGCAGGTGTACACCGTGGCGGGGCCGAAGATCGCGGTGTGGGCGCAGCCGCGGGAACTCCGTGCCGGATATGCGGAGGGCGGGTGGACGCCTGAGCGGATTGCGGACTTTCTGCCGGGGAGCGTGGGGGTGGATCCCATGCCGTTGCTGGTGCGGGTGGAGGAGATGGAGCGGGCTGCTCGGGCCGCGAGGGGGGCGACGTAGGGGGCGGTCGTGGGCGGGTGGGTGCGGGTGCGTTGTGGCTGGTCGCGCCGTTCCTCGCGCCCCTGAAAGCGATGGGTGCGGGTTCGCTGTGGCTTTCGCGCAGTTCCCCGCGCCCCCGAGGAGAAGCGGGTGCGGGTCGGCTGTGGCTGGTCGCGCCGTTGCCCGCGCCCCTGGGTGGGTCGGTCGACGGGTGGTGGAGGGGCTCATGGAGTTTGGGGTCAGTGCGGAGGACGAAGCCTTTCGGGATGAGGTGCGGGGGTGGCTTGCTGAGCATGTGGGGGGTGTCGGGGACCGTAGGGGCTGGGAGCGGGTTCTTGGGGGTGGGGGGTGGATCGGGATCGGGTGGGGGGTCGAGGGGTACGGCAATCGTGCGGTCGGACTGGAACGGCAGGTGGTGTGGGCCGAGGAGTACGCGCGCGTCCGGGCGCCTGCGCGCGGCGGGCACATCGGGGAGAAACTGCTGGCTCCCACGCTCATCGCGCATGGCAGTGAGGAGCAGAAGAACCGGTTCCTGCCGCCCATCGCCTCCGGTGACGAACTGTGGTGCCAGGGGTACAGCGAACCCGGCGCCGGGTCCGACCTCGCGGGCATCCGTACGCAGGCCGTGCGGGAGGCGGACGGGTACCGGATCAGCGGGCAGAAGATCTGGACCTCGCTGGCGCACGAGGCGGACTGGTGCTTCGTGCTGGCGCGTACGGAGGCGGGGTCCCGGCGGCATCGCGGGCTGAGCTTTCTGCTCGTACCCATGGACCAGCCCGGGCGCATCGACGTACGGCCTATCCGGCAGATGACCGGGACCAGCGAGTTCAACGAGGTCTTCTTCGACGGGGCGCACGCACGCGCCGAACATCTCGTCGGCGGCGAGGGCAACGGCTGGCAGGTCGCGATGAGCCTGCTCGGCTTCGAGCGCGGAGTCTCCACGCTGGCCCAGCAGGTCGGTTTCGCCCAGGAGCTGGCGCAGGTGGTCGAGGCGGCCGTCGCCTCGGGGGCCGCCGACGACCCGGTCGTCCGCGACCTGCTCGTGCGCCAGTGGGCCGAGTTGCGCACCATGCGGTGGAACGCCCTTCGGACGCTGGGGAGTTCGGCGGACCGGGGCGCTCCCAGTGTGGCCAAACTGATGTGGGGCCGGTGGCATCAGCGGCTCGGCGAACTGGCGATGCGCGTGCGGGGGGCCGGGGCGGCGGTCGGTCCCGGGGACTGGTCGGCCGAAGCGCCCTACGAACTGGACGCGCTGCAGCACCTGTTCCTCTTCAGCCGCGCCGACACCATCTACGGCGGCTCGGACGAGATCCAGCGCACGATCATCGCCGAGCGTGTGCTCGGCCTTCCCAGGGAAGCGAAGGGCTGAGGCCATGAAGGGCGTGATCTTCGACGGTGAGCAGGCCCAGGTGGTGGACGACCTGGAGATACGGGATCCCGGGCCGGGCGAGGTGCTGGTCGCGGTCTCGGCGGCGGGGCTGTGCCACAGCGACCTCTCCGTGATCGACGGCACCATCCCCTTCCCCGTACCCGTCGTGCTCGGGCACGAGGGCGCGGGTGTCGTGGCGGAGGTGGGCGCGGGCGTCACCCATGTGCAGCCCGGCGACCACGTCTCCCTGTCCACGCTCGCGAACTGCGGTGCGTGCGCCGCGTGCGACCGGGGGCGGCCCACCATGTGCCGCAAGGCCATCGGGATGCCGCAGCGGCCGTTTCTGCGGGACGGCCGGCCGCTGTACCAGTTCGCGTCCAACTCCGCCTTCGCCGAACGGACGTTGGTGAAGGCCGTGCAGGCCGTACGGATCCCGAAGGACATCCCGATGGCGTCGGCCGCGCTGATCGGGTGCGGGGTGCTCACCGGGGTCGGGGCCGTGCTGAACCGGGCGCGGGTCGAGCACGGGGACAGTGTGGTCGTCATCGGGACCGGGGGGATCGGGCTCAACGTGATCCAGGGCGCGCGGATCGCCGGCGCGCTGACCGTGATCGCGGTGGATTCGAATCCGGCGAAGGAGGGGGTGGCCCGGCGGTTCGGGGCCGGACACTTCTTCACGTCCGTGGAGGGGGTGCGGGACGTGCTGCCGACGGGGGCGGATCACGTCTTCGAGTGCGTGGGGCGGGTGGAACTGGTACGGCAGGCCGTCGATCTGCTCGACCGGCAGGGACAGGCGGTACTGCTGGGCGTGCCGCCCGCCGGCGCCGAGGCGTCCTTCCTCGTCTCGTCGATGTACCTGGACAAGTCGATCCTCGGGTGCCGGTACGGGTCTTCTCGGCCGCAGCGGGATGTTGCGCTGTACGCGGAGATGTATCGGGAGGGGCGGTTGTTGCTGGATGAGCTGGTGACGGAGACGTATGGGGTGGACGAGTTCGAGAAGGCGGTCGCCGATGCGCGGGTCGGGCTTGCGGCCCGGGCTGTCTTGACGTTCTAGGAACGTGCGGGTTCGCTTGCCGCTTGCGGGTGCGGGTGCGGGTGCGGTGGGGGCGGGCCCTAAGGATTGCGCAGTTCCCCGCGCCCCTAAAGGCAAAAGATTCGCAGTTCCCCGCGCCCCTGGGTACCTGGGGGCGCGGGGAACTGCGCAGCGGGGGTTCGGGGGCGGAGCCCCTGAGGACATGCGGGGGCTAGCGGAATGTTCGGCGGTAGGACGTGGGGGTGACTCCTAGGGCCGATTGGAGATGTTGGCGCATCGACTGGGCCGTGCCGAAGCCGGAGTCCGCCGCGACCTGGTCCATCGACAGGTCCGTGGACTCCAGGAGATGGCGGGCCCGTTCGACCCGCTGCTGCGTGAGCCACTGACCGGGACTGACCCCCGCCTCCTCCCGGAACCGCCGCGTGAACGTCCGCACCGACATCGCCTCCTGCGCGGCCATGTCCCGCAACTGGATCGGCTCGTGCAACCGGCTCAGCGCCCACGCCCGCGCCCCGATCGTGGTGGCCAACTGCGGCTCCGGAACAGGCCGTTCGATGTACTGCGCCTGCCCGCCGTCCCGGTGCGGAGGCACCACCGTGCGCCGGGCCACCTCGTTGGCGACGGCGGTCCCGTGGTCGCGGCGCACGATGTGGATGCACAGGTCGATGCCCGCCGCGACCCCGGCGGAGGTCAGCACGTCCCCGTCGTCGATGAACAGCACGTCCGCGTCGACCCGCACCTTCGGGAAGAGGCGCTGGAAGTGTTCGGCGGACGCCCAGTGCGTGGTCGCCGGGCGCCCGTCGAGCAGCCCGGCGGCGGCCAGGACGTACCCGCCCGTGCAGATCGAGACGAGCCGGGTGCCCGGCCGGATCAGGGCGAGGGCCGTGGCCAGCTCGTCGGTGAGCACGCCCTCGTCGTGGACCGGGCCAAGCTCGTACGAGGCCGGGACGACCACGGTGTCGGCGGTGGCGAGGGCCTCCGGGCCGTTCTCGACCAGGACGGAGAAGTCGGCGTCCGTCTCGACCGGGCCCGGCGGCCGGACGGAGCAGGTGACGATCTCGTACAGCCTGCGGCCCTGGGTGTCCTTGGCGCGTCCGAAGATGCGCTGCGGGATGCCCAGCTCGAAGGGGAGGAGGCCGTCCAGGGCGAGGACGACGACGCGGTGCCGAGGGGGCGGGGTGTCCGGCGTGTGCGTACCCATGGCCCGATCCTAGCGAATGCTGTCCTTCGGGCCACTCGTTCGGGGAGGGCCGAGGACGGAAGCTCGGTGACGTGACCCAGACAACCGACGCCGCGAGCGAGGCGGCACCCGCGCAGGACCCCGGAACCGGCGGAGCCGCGCGGCGGCGTACGCGTGTGCACCGGGCGTGGTTCGTCGCCGCCGTCACCTTCGTGACGATCATCGGCGCGGCGGCCTTCCGCTCCCTGCCGGGTCTGCTGATCGACCCGCTGCACGACGAGTTCGACTGGTCGCGCGGCACGATCGGCCTCGCGGTCTCCGTCAACCTCGCGCTGTACGGGCTGACGGCGCCGTTCGCCGCGGCGCTGATGGACCGGTTCGGCATCCGGCGGGTCGTCGCGCTCGCGCTCGTCGTCATCGCGGTCGGCTCCGGCGCCACCGTGTGGATGACCGCGGCCTGGCAGCTGCTGCTGTGCTGGGGGCTGCTCGTGGGCCTGGGTTCCGGCTCGATGGCCCTCGCCTTCGCCGCCACCGTCACCAACCGCTGGTTCACCGAGCGGCGCGGCCTCGTCACCGGCGTCCTCACCGCGGCCTCGGCCTCCGGCCAGCTGATCTTCCTGCCCGTACTGTCGTGGATCGTCTCGGAGCACAGCTGGCGCCCGGCCGCCGTGACCGTGGCCCTGGCGGCGCTCGCGGTCGTACCGTTCGTCTGGCTGCTGCTGCGCGACCATCCGGCGGACGTGGGCCTCAAGCCGTACGGGGCGACGGAGTTCGTCGAGAAGCCGCCGCCCGTGCCGGGGGCCGCGCGCCGAGCCGTGAAGGTCCTCGTCGCCGCCGCACGCACGGGACACTTCTGGCTGCTCGCGGGAACCTTCGCGATCTGCGGTGCCTCGACGAACGGCCTGATCCAGACCCACTTCGTGCCCGCCGCCCACGACCACGGCATGCCCATCACGGCGGCTGCCTCGCTGCTCGCCGTCATCGGTGTCTTCGACGTCGTCGGCACGATCGCCTCCGGCTGGTTCACGGACCGCTTCGACCCGCGCCGGCTGCTGGCGGTCTACTACGCCCTGCGCGGCGTCTCGCTCCTCTTCCTCCCTCTGCTGCTGGGCCCCTCGGTGCACCCGCCGATGGTCTTCTTCATCGTCTTCTACGGGCTCGACTGGGTCGCCACCGTCCCGCCCACCATCGCCCTGTGCCGCGACCGGTTCGGCGACGACAGCGCCATCGTCTTCGGCTGGGTCCTGGCCTCCCACCAGGTCGGGGCGGCACTGGTCGCCTTCCTCGGCGGTGTGGCCCGCGACGCCTTCGGCTCGTACAACGTGATGTGGTACGCCTCCGGGGCGCTGTGCGCGGTGGCCGCGCTGATGGCGCTGGTGATTCGGCGCAGGGTGGTGCCGGGGGAGATGGTTCTCGCCCCGGACCGGTCCTAGGGCCGGTCCGCCGGGACGGCGTCAGGCCGTGAAGTCGCCGAAGCGGCCGCGGTGGAAGAGGAGAGGGGCGGCGCCGTTGCCGTCGGCGTCGGGGTCGGGGGTGCCCAGGGCGTTCACCCGGCCCACCACGATCAGGTGGTCGCCGCCCGTGTGGACCGCGTGGACGGCACAGTCGATCCACGCGGTGGCGCCGGCCAGGCGGGGCGAGCCGGAGACCGGCGACGGTTCGTGGGCGACACCGGCGAACTTGTCCGAGCCGCTCACCGCGAAACCACGGCACAGGTCGCCCTGGTGCGCGCCGAGCACGTTCACGCAGAAGACGCCCGCGCGGGCGATACGCGGCCAGGTCGTGGACGTACGCGCGACCATGAACGCGATCAGGGGCGGGTCGAGGGAGAGCGCGGCGAACGACTGGCAGGCGAAACCGGCGGGTGCTGTGGGGGCGGCCTCCGGGTCGGTGGCCGTGGCCGGATCCGTGGTCGGGGCCGGGGCCGGGGCTGTGATGACGGTGACGCCCGTGGCGAAGTTTCCGAGTACGCGGCGGAACTCGGCCGGGTCGATCGGCGCGCGTTCGTCGTCGCCGACCGCGCGCAGGTCCGGGCGCGGGAGCGGGTCGACCGGTCCCGCGGTCTTCGGCTCCCCGGCCGACCTCAGATAACGGACGGCTGCCGCGGCCATTCCTGCGTGTCCCATCACACCGCCCATTGAAGGTGACGGGGCGTCAGATGGGAAGGGGTGCGCCGGCGTTCGGCGGTGTTCAGCGGCCCGTGAAGTCCGGGGTGCGGCGCTCCACGAACGCCGTCACGCCTTCCAGGGCGTCCGACGTCGTCATGTTGATCTCCTGCGCGGCGGCCTCGGCGGTGAACGCGGTGGCACGGTCCGAGTCCAGGGAGGCGTTCACCAGTTGCTTGGTGAGGGCCAGGGAGCGGGTGGGGCCGGTGGCCAGGCGGTCGGCCCACGCGCGGGCCGTCTTCTCCAACTCGCCGTCCGGGACGACCCGGTTGACCAGACCGAGGCGGTGGGCGTCCGTGGCGGTGAGGGCGTCGCCGAAGAACATCAGTTCCTTCGCGCGTTGCGGGCCGATCAGGCGGGGGAGGAGGTAGGCGCCGCCGCCGTCGGGGACGAGGCCCCGGCGGGCGAACACCTCGATGAATCTGGCCGATTCCGCGGCGAGGATCAGGTCGCAGGCGTACGCGAGGTGGGCGCCGAGGCCGGCCGCGGTGCCGTTCACCGCGGCGATCACCGGTTTCTCGCAGTCCAGGACTGCGGTGATGAGGCGCTGGGCGCCGTTCTTTATGACGCGGGACACGTCTCCTGGGAGGCGGTCCTCGGGGGGTGGGCCTCCTCGGAGGTCTGCGCCTGTGCAGAAACCTCGGCCGGTGGCTGTGAGGACGACCGCGCGGGTGTTCGCGTCTGCGGACGCGGTGTCCAGGAGGCGGATGAGTTCTTCCCGCTGGTCGGGGGTGATGGCGTTCATGACCTCCGGTCGGTTGAGGGTGATCCAGGAGACGTGGGTGGTGGTGTCGAGGGTGTGGGTGATCACGGGGGCTCCGGGGGGGGGAGGGGGTTAGGGGGTGGGTTTGTCGGGTGCGGGCCGGTGGGGGCTTGTCGCGCAGTTCCCCGCGCCCCTTAGGGGGTGGGGGTGGCGGCGGTGTGTTGGGTGCGGGTTCGGTGGGGGTTGGCCGCGCAGTTCCTCGCGCCCCTTAGGGGGTGGGGGTGGGGGCGGTGCGATGGGTGCGGCGGTGCCTGGGGGTCTGAGGGGGTGGGGGTTGACGTTGGTGTGTTGGGTGCGGGTTCGGTGGGGGGCGGCTGCGCCGTTTCTCGCGCCCCTGGGGGCGGCCTTTAGGGGCGCGGGGAACTGCGCGGCCAGCCCCCACCGGCCCGCGGGCGGAGACGCACCCCCCCCGCCCCCAGCCCCACGCAGTGGGTCAGCGGCAGATTGCCAAGGCGTCCAGGGCTACCGCTCCCTGGCCTCGGGGGAGGACCATCAGGGGGTTGATGTCCAGTTCGGACAGGTCGGTGTCCAGTTCCAGGGCCATGCGCTGGACCCGCAGCACCACCTCCACCAGCGCGTCGAGGTCCGCCGGAGGCCGCCCGCGGACGCCGTCGAGCAGCGCCCGCCCCCGCAACTCGTCGAGCATCGACCGCGCCTGGTCCTCGCCGAACGGCGGCACCCGTACCGCGGTGTCCTGGAGGACCTCCACGAGTACGCCGCCCAGCCCGACCGTCACCGTCGGACCGAAGAGGTCGTCGTGGGTCACACCGACGACCATCTCGACCCCCTGTTCCACCATCTGGCACACCAGGACCCCGTCGAGCGACACGTCCTCGTACCGGGCGATGTCGGTCAACTCGCGGTACGCGTCCCGTACTTGGCTGGCGGACGTGAGTCCTGTCTTCACCAGGCCGAGTTCCGTCTTGTGGGCGAGCCGCGCACCGGACGCCTTCATGACGACCGGGTACCCGACCAGCCCGGCCGCCCGTACGGAGGCCGCCGCGCTGGTCACCAACTGCTCGCGCGGCACCCGGATCCCGTACGCCCGCAGCAGTTGTTTCGCCGCGTGTTCGCTCAGTCTGCTGCCCGGCCGCATCAGCGCCTGGGCCTTGCGGCAGGAGGGGGACGGGGTGCGCGGGGCCTCGTCGAAGGGGGAGCGGTAGGAGGCGGTGAAGCGGGCGTGCTCCAGGTGGGCGCGTACCGCCGTGATGCAGTTCGCGAAGGTGCGGAAGGTCGCGACCCGGGAGGAACCGAGGAGGGTGTCGCGGTACGCGGACTCCGTGCCGACCGGTGAACCCCACACCACGCACACCAGTTTGTCCGTCTGTTCCGCCGCGTCCACCAGGTCCTGCGCGAGCCTGTCGCTCATGGGCGGGAAGGGGCCCGTGATCGGACAGATCAGCACCCCGACGGCCGGATCGGCGAGAATCGCGTCGATGATCTTGCGGCCCCGCCAGTCGCCGACCGGGTGGCCGCCGTTGTCGATCGGGTTCGTGACGTCCAGGTACTCCGGTATCCACTGGTGCAGTTCCGCCTGCTTGGCGGCGGAGAGCGCGGGCAGTCGCAGGCCCCCCTCCGTCGCCAGGTCCGAGAAGTGGGCGCCCGTACCGCCGGATATGGAGTAGACCGCCACCCCGTCGGCGGACGGCGGCCTGGCGCGGGCCAACAGGGCTGCCGTGTCCTGGAGTTCGTCGAGACCGTCGACGCGTACGACCCCGTACTGGCGCATCGCGGCGTCCACCACCGCGTCCGCGCCCGTCAGTTTGCCGGTGTGGGAGGCGGCCGTACGCGCGCCCGTCTCCGTGCGGCCGACCTTGACCGCGACGACGGGGACCCCGCGCCGGGCGGCCCGGTCGGCGGCGAGGAGGAAGGAGCGGCCGTCCTTGAGGCCCTCGACGTAGCAGGCGATGGCGCCCACCTCGGGCTGCTCGGAGAAGTAGGAGATGAAGTCGGCGCTCTCCAGGTCGGCCTCGTTGCCGGTGGGCGCCCAGTGGGAGACGCGGATGCCCAGTTCCTGCAGGGTGAAGACCGGGCGGCCCTGGTGGCCGGACTGGGTGATCAGGGCGATCGCCGGCCCGTCGAGGTCGTCGCGGAACTTCTCGAAGGCGTTGAGGTTGGTGTTCGGGCCGAGCAGCCGCAGACCGGAGCGGATTCCGGAACGCCGCACGGCTTCGGCCAGTTGGGTCTGTGCCGCGGCGCCCACGGTTCCCGTCTCGGCGAATCCGGACGCGAAGGCGACCGCGAACCGCACCTTGGTCTCCGCGAGTTGCTCGATCACGGGAAGCGGGTCGGAGACCAGCAGCACGGCCAGGTCGACCTGTTCGGGTAGATCCGCGACCGACGGCACGCAGGTCAGACCGAACACGGTCTCTCGGGTGGGGTGCACCGGGTGGAGGCGTGCGCCCACCCGCTCGGCCCAGGCCAGCAGTTGGCGCGTGATGCCGGTGTTCGGTCGCCCTTCGGCGTCCGAGGCGCCGACGACGGCCACCGACTCGGGGCGGAAGAAGCGGTCCAGATCGGGTACGTCGGCGTACAGCGGCCTGCCGCTGACGTCGAGGTCGTCGGTGGCGGCCGGCCTGCCGTGCACGGCAGGGGCCGGTTGCTCGCCGCAGGCGATGACCCGGGCCCGGCGGGAGTCGGTGGTGAGGGTGCCGTGGGTTGATCCAAGCATCGGTCCGCCGCTCCTGTGTCGCTGCCAACAACTGACGCAGTGTCAGATAAGGCCAGATTACTGAACTGACGCTGCGTCAGGAATGGGTCGGGAAGCAAAGAACTTGTGGCGGCCACAGGTGTGGGGTCCGGGAGTGTGGGGTCCGAGGGCCCGACGGTGTGGGTTCCCAGGGGCGGAGGGCGTGGGTTCCCCGGGCCGCCCGAGGGTGTGGGCTCCGGCGCGTGGCGTATTCCCCGCCGGGGGGGGGCGGGGAACCGTGTGGCGGGTCAGCGGGGTCTGTACGCCGGGTGGGTGGTGACCGTCCGCCGGGTGGGAGCCGTCGGTCAGGCGCACGGTCCGGCGGCGTGGGCTTCCGCGGTGGTCTTCAGCTCGCGGAGCCACTGTTCCAGTCCCGCGCCGAGCATCGAGGTCGCCAGAGGGACGTCCGCCTCGACCTGGGCACCCGTCCACGTCTCCTCGGTCTGTACGCGTACCCCGCCCTTGACCTTGGTGAAGTTCCAGACGTGGACGCCCTCGTCGATACTCAGCCCCTCGCCGACCGCAGGGCCTGTCCACCGGATGCAGGAGTTCCGGTCGAGGCCGCGGACGGTGGAGGTGATGTTCAGGGTGGTCTCGGGGGTGGTGGGCGTGGCGGGCGCCGGGGTCGTCCACCGGAACTGCGAGCCCGCGCGGAGCGGGCCGTGGTCGAGCCGCTTCGCGGAGAGGACCGGCGCCTGCCACGACGGCCACCGCTCGATGTCGGTCTGCAGCTTGAAGACGGTGCTCAGCGGGGCCTTGATCACGATGTCGGTCCGGTAGCGGATGAGGGCGTCGGAATCCGTGCCCCTGCCCTGGCACTTCAGCCCGTCGGCGTGGTGCGCGGCTGCCGTCCGGGCGGGGGCGGGGGCGGGGGCTGCCTGGGCGGGGGCGGTGCTCGCGAGGACGCCTATGGCGGCGAGGGCGGCCGTGAGCGTGACGGCGGTGCGTGCGTGCGTCCGCGGTCGGCGCCGGCGCGCGGAGGGCTGGACGGGGAGGGAGGAGGGGCTGTTGCTGGGCATGGTGTTCCTCTCGTTGTTGCTTTGGTGGTGGTCGTGATGGCGAGGCGGAGGGGGGAGGGCTTCGGTGGGTGCGGCCTATGGGGTTCGCGGGGCTGTGGGGGCGGCCAGGCGGCGGCGTTCGAGGATCGCCGCGAGGGCGTAGGCGCCGCCGCCCGCGAGGGTGAGGACCCAGTAGAGGCCGGGGCTGCCGAGGAGCAGGGCCGCGGCGGAGGTCAGGGCGAGCCAGGTGCCGAGGCCGTAGTGGAGGAGGTTGCGGCGCTGGGCGCCTTCGGCGATGTAGAGCAGCCCGACGACGAAGCCGGAGCCGGTGGGCCAGAGCAGGGACTGCACGTCGGGCAGGTCGAGGGTGGCCGTCAGACCCGTGATGGCGAGGAAGAGGGCGGCGAAGGCGGTGACCCAGGCGGCGCCGAGGAGCTTGCCGGAGAGGACGTCGTCCGGCTCGGCGGCGGCACGCTGGGCGCGCAGGGCGGCGGCCGTGGCCGTCACGGTACCGACGGCCAGCCCGGCACCGAGGAGGGCCATGGGCAGCCAGCCGGGCAGGTCGAGCAGCGGCGTCGCACCCTTGGAGACCGCGGCGGAGCCGTGGCCCAAGAGGTAGGCGAGCCCGAAGCTGATGTAGGTCGCACGGTTGTCGACGTCGCCGGGGCCGGGGCCGGTGCCGTCGCCGGGGAGGCGCGCTGCGGTCGGGTGGTTGGTGTCGGTGACCGGCGTGGTGGCGGCGGTGGTGACGGACATGGCGGATACCTCCGGGGTGCGCTTGCGGGCTGCGGGCTGCGGGCTGCGGGCTGCGGGCTGCGGGCTGCGGGGCGGCGGGGCGGGGGCGTTGGAGTGTCGGCGGGGAATCGGCGCAGGTGCTTTCGGGGCGCTCTCGGGGCGTTCACGGGGGCACTGTTACCGAACCGCGCCGCATCGCCGACGGTGCGTGCGAGTGGCGTAGCCGCGGCGCTCGACGCGTCACGCCTCCTGGGCGGGTGCGGGTGCGGGTGCGGGTGCCGGGACGGAGGCGGGGACGATGACGATCTTTCCGGCGACCGTGCGGGACTCGGCGAGGGTCAGCGCCGCGGCGGCGTCCGGCAGCGGGATCCGCGCGGCGATCTGCGGGGTGAGGACGTCGTCGGCGACCAGGCGCAGCACCTGGGTCAGGTCCTCGGTCATCCGCTGCTGCCAGGAGGCCCGGCAACGGCGCTTGCCGGCCCAGAAGTTGTAGAAGTGTGCGCTCCTGCCGTTGGGCAGGGAGTTCCACGCGGCGAGGCGCGCGAACAGCATCAGCACCGGCACCTGCGAGTTGCCCTCGTCGTCCTTGGTGGCGGCGGTGCCGTACGAGACCAGCGTGCCGCCCCGGCGCAGCAGCTGCCACGACTGCTCCACCCCGGCGCCGCCGACGTGGTCGAACACCGCGTCCACGCCGGCCGGGGCGAGTTCGCGGATCCGGGCGTACATGTCGGGGTCGCGGTAGTCGACCGGGGTCGCGCCCAGTTCCCGTACGGTCGCGTGGTGGCGGGCCGACGCCGTGCCGATGACGGTGATCCCGGCGTGGCGGGCCAGTTGTACGAGCGTGGAGCCGACGCCGCCGTTGGCGCCCAGGACCACGATCGTCCCGCCGGTACGGACCTTGGCGATGCGGTGCAGCATCTGCCAGGCGGTGATGCCGTTGACGACGACGGTCTCGGCGTCGGCCGCGTCCACCTCGTCCGGTACGGGCATCAGGTCCACGGCGTCGATCAGGAGGTGGCTGGCCCACGCGCCGGTCTTGGTGACCGCGGCGAACCGGCGGCCGACGAGCGCGGTGTCCACGTCCGGGCCTGCCGCCGTCACCGTGCCGACCACGTCGTAGCCGGGGACGAAGGGGAACGCCGGCTGGTCGTAGTACTTGCCGCGCCGCATCTGCTGCTCGGCGAACGACACGCCCGTCGCGTCCATCCGCAGGACGACCTGGCCCTTGGCGGGCGCCGGAAGCTCGCGGTTCCGGAGTTCCAGGCCGTCCGGCTCGACCAGGCCGGGCAGGACGACCTCGGTCGCGGAGACGACGGGGGTGGTGGAGGGGTCGGAGGTGCGGGCGGCGTTGCTGGTCATGGCGTACCCCTTGAAGTTGTTGCCGTGTGCTTACGGTCGTAAGGCTAGACCTGTTAGCTCACGGATGGCAAGAGGAAACGCTCATAAGCTTCGCGCTGTAAGGTGACGGGTATGGGAACAGCTATGGGAACAGGTACGGGAGACGGCACAGGCGACACCGCAGCGACGCCCGTCCGCGTCCGCAACCGCAGGGGGGAAGGGGACCGGCTGCGCCAGGAGATCGTGACGGCGGCGGTCGCGCTGCTCGACGAGACCGGCGACGAGAGCGCCATCACCCTGCGGTCCGTGGCCCGCAGGGTCGGTATCGCCGCCCCTTCGATCTACCGGCACTTCTCCGATCAGCCCGCGATCATGCTGGCCGTGGTGCGCAACGCGTTCGCCGAACTGGACGATCAGCTGCGCGCGGCCGTGGACGCCGCCGACGACTCGCCCCGCGCGCGGCTCACGGCCCTGTGCGAGGGCTATCTGGAGTTCGCCGAGGCCCACCCGGGGCGCTACCGCACGATGTTCGGCGGGTTCTGGATGCCCGATCCGGACGCGAGTTCCGTGACGGCGGAGGACCTCGGCACGCTCGGCGACGCGAGCCTGCGGCGACTCGGCGAAGCCCTCCAGGAGTGCGTCACCGCCGGCTCCTCGGCCAGCACCGACGTGGCGGCCGACGTGGTCGTGCTCTGGCTCGGCCTGCACGGCCTGGCCCACCAGCGGGCGGTCGCCCCGTCGTTCCCCTGGCCACCGAACATCGCGGAACGACTCATCGGATCGCTCGCGCACTTTACGGGGGGGTAGGGGTGGGGGTGGGTGGTCGTGGGCCGTGGCGGCGGGCCATGCCTTGGTGGTGGGTGGGGGTCTTCGGTGGCCGTTGCGCCGGGTTCTGGGCGGCCGTCACCTCCGGCGGTCAGGGCCCAAGGTGGTCGTCGCCGCCGGTGGCGACCGTGGCGCTCGGAGGTCGGGGCGCCCGCCTGCCGTGGCGCTCACGAGAAGGCGCAGGCGCGGCGATGTGGGATGCACTGCTCCGGCCGCGCCCGCGGGGCGGACTTCGGTGTGCGACGCGGGCCGGATGCCTTCGGCCGTGACCGTGGGAGGAAGCGGCGCCCAGCAGCGGACGTCAGCGCGCGCCGCGTGACGGATTCCCTTCGCCGCGCCCCCGGCGGGAGCGGACCCCGAGGATGGAGGTCGGCGCGCGCCGCAGGGCGCATGCCTCGGGCCGTGACCTCGACGGCCACGGGGTTCACCTCAGCTGGCGATGCGGGATGCATTCCCGCGGCCGTGCTCGCGGGGTAGCAGCCACCGGGGGCGGACCTCGGCGCGCCGCGAGACGGTTGCCGCCGACCACGCCCGCGGCGGCAGCGGCTACCGAAGGCGGAGGTCGGAGGTCAGTTCGCGCCGAGGCCCGGATGTCCTCGGTCGTGCCCCTGGCGGCAGCGCCCACCGAACGCGGACATCGGCGTTCGGCGCGTGACGGGCGCCTTCGGCCGCGCCCCCTCGGCGACAGCGGACACCGAGGGGGGTGTCAGTGCGCGCCGCTGACGGATGCCCTCGGTTGTGCCCCCGGCGGCAGCGGCCACCGCACGTGGACGTCAGCGCGCGCCGCAGGCCGAATGACCTCGGGCGTCCCCCGGCGGCAGCGCCCGTCGGGCGAGCGTGGGGCTTGGGGTGCGACCCGAGGCGGATGCCTTCGACCGGCGTCCCGGCGCCCCGGGCGGCAGCGCCCGCCGGGCGAACCCGGCTCCCCCGGCGGCAGCGGCGGCAGCGGTCGCCGGGCACAGACGTCAGCGGGTGATGCGTGACGGGTTTCTGTGGCTCGTGTCTCGTGCTATCGCCTTCGCTATCTTCTCGGCGTCGATGGCCAGTTCGCGGAACATGCCGCTGATGGGGTTCGTGAAGCCGGTGAAGTACAGGCCGGGGGCGTTCTTCGGTGTGCGGGCGCCGTGGACGACCGGGCGGCCTCGGCCGTCGAGTACGTCGAGGTGGCCGACGACGTTCTCCAGCGCGCGCCGGTAACCGGTCGCGGCGATCACGGCGTCCGGGCCGACGCGGTCGCCGTTCGCGAGGACGACCTTGCCGTCCTCGAAGCCCTCGACCGCCGTCACGACCTCGACCCGGCCCTTGCGGACCGCGTCGATGAGGCCGACGTCCTGCACGGGGATGGACCCCTCGTTCACCCGCGAGTACAGGCCGGTGTCGGGCCGCGGCAGCCCCTTGGAGGCGAGGTCCGGAACGCTGAGCTTGGCCATCGGCCCGGCCAGCCGGTCCACCACCGCGACGGGCAGCCGCCGGCAGAGCACCCCGGTGTACTGGGCCGCCCACCCGGCCGTCGACCGGCGCACGATGTGCGGCGCGGTCCGCACGGCGAGGCGTACGCGTGACGCCCCGCCCTCGACGAGGTCCACGGCGATCTCGGCGCCGGTGTTGCCCACGCCGACCACGAGGACGTCCTGCCCGGCGAACGGCGCGGGGTTGCGGTACTCGCCCGCGTGCAGGAACTCGCCCGTGTACCCGTCGCGGCCCGGCCAGTCGGGCACGTACGGCGTGTGGTTGTAGCCGGTCGCGACGACGACCGCGCTGCCGGTCAGCTCACGTCCACCGGTGGCGTGCAGCAGCCAGCCGGTGCCGTCGGCCGTGGGCTCCACGCGGGAGACCTCGACGCCGGTGATGATCTCCAGCTCGTGGTGCTCGGCGTACTTCTCCAGGTAGCGCACCACGTTGTCGCGCGCCACCCACCGCCCGAACGAACGCGGCATCGGCAGGCCGGGCAGCCCGGAGAGCCGCCGCGTGGTGTGCAGCCGCAGCCGGTCGTAGTGCCGCCGCCAGGAGGCCCCGACCCGGTCGGACTTCTCCAGCACGACGGCCCGTACGCCCAGTGCGCGCAGCGCGTGCGCCGCCGCGAGGCCGCCCGGTCCGCCCCCGATGACGTACACGGGCCGGTCCTGCTGAGGCGTGGCCGCCGTCGGCGGTGTCGGCGAAGCGGACGGCGTCGACGAAGCCGGCGGTGTCGGCGCGGGCGCCTCGGACGCTTCGGGTGCCTCGGACGTCTCGGACGCTTCGGACGTCTCGGGTGTCTGCGGTGTCGGGTCGGGAGAGTCGGCCATGTGCCGAGCGTATGCATGTCGGCATTTGATGGGTCTCGGTCAAGCCCGGAATCGGTTGCGAATTGATCACGGCTGTAGGAGGGGTGTGTGGGGTTTGTGTCGTAGGCCACATGCGGCTGTGTGGCAGGGGAGGTGGCCGCGCCGGGACGGGTGGTCGTAGGCCTCTTGCGCAGCCGCGCCCGGTGCGCTGAACTGACGTACCGTCAGATCTGCGGCTGCGGAGGGGATGCGGTGCCATGGACACCATCTGGCTCACCGGTGCGGAATGGGTCGCCGTGCTCCGGGTCGGGCTCGGGCTGTGGTGGCTGGAGAGCTGGCGGCACAAGGACAAGAAGGGCTGGTTCGAGCGGGGCACCGGCATCGCGTGGGCGGCCGACGTCGCCGCGAAGCACCGGTGGGACTCGGTGCGCAGCGGCTTCGACGTGGTGGTCGCACCCCGGCCGCGCACGATGGCGTACGTCGTCGTGTACGCGGAACTCGCCCTCGGCCTCGGCCTCGTCGTGGGCTTCCTGACCCCGATCGCCCTGGTCGGCGGCCTGTTGCTCAATCTCCTCTACCTCGTCCTGATGATCCACGACTGGGCCGAGCAGGGGCAGAACACGATGATGGCCCTCATCTCCCTGGTGGCCCTGTTCGGCATGTCCTGGCAGACGTGGTCCCTGGACAGCGCGCTGGGACTCTTCTGATGGCGGCCGGCTCCGGCGTACCGGCGCGCTCGGGCGTATCGCCCCGCTTCGACCTGCCGGAGATCGACGTCTTCACCCGGCCCTACTGGGACGCCGCCGCCGACGGGCGTCTGCTGCTGCGCCGCTGCGGCGCGTGCGGGCGCGCGCACCACTACCCGCGCGAGTGCTGCCCGCACTGCTGGAGCGAGGCCGTGACCTGGGAACGGGCGACCGGCCACGCCACGCTCTACACCTGGTCCGTCGTCCACCGCAACGACCTGCCGCCCTTCGGGTCCCGCACCCCGTACGTCGCCGCCGTCGTCGACCTCGAAGAGGGGCCGCGGATGATGACCGAGGTGGTGGAGTGCGCGGAGGGGGATCTGCGGGTGGGGATGGCGTTGGAGGTGGCCTTCCGCGTGGAGGGGGAGGGCGAGGGGGAGAGAGTGGAGGAGGGGGAGGGGGGAGCGCAGGAAGGTGTCGCGGTTCCGGTGTTCCGGCCCCGCTCCTCTTCTTGAGCCTCTTGAGCCTCCTGGCCTTCCTGAGCGTTCGGGGCTCTCGGGGCTTACGGGGTGACCCTCGTCCCGTTCCGGTTCGGGGGCCGTTGTTGAATGGCTCGATGACCGACTTGTACGAGTCCTCCGGCTCCCTCCCTCATCCCGAGATCCGCGGTTACGGACTGCGGCTCCGTCCCTGGGACGCGGACACCGAGGGGGATGTCCAGGCGTGGCTGCGGGGATATCTCGACCCCGAGTTCCAGCGGTGGAACACGCCGCTCAGACCGTTGGAGGACCGCGCCGACGCGCTGGAGTCGATGGCGGCGCGGGCCAAGGCGGCCCAGGAGGGGGTGGGCGCCTCCTTCTGTGTCACCGACGCGACCGGCGGCGTACCGCTCGGGCACATCGGGATCAACGACATCGACCACGTCGTACGGGTCGCCCGCGTCGGCTACTGGGTGCTCCCCGACGCGCGCGGCCGACAGGTGGCCACGCGCGCACTCACCCTGGCCTCACGCTGGGCCTTCGAGGAACTGGGGCTGCACCGGCTGGAGTTGGGGCACGCGCTCGGTCACGAGGCGTCGTGCCGGATCGCCGAGCGGTGCGGGTACCCGGCCGAGGGCACCCTGCGCGGGGCGATGTTCGAGTCGGGGCGCCTGGACGCCTTCCGGGACGTCCACCTGCACGGCCGGCTGGCCACGGACCCCGCCACGGATCTGGACCCCGTACTGCCGTAGCGCCCTGCGAGGCCCGCCCACCCTGCCTGGCCCGCCCGGTCCGCGGCGACCGTCAGGGCCACAGCAGGTCCCTGCCCCATGTGCCGTCCTCGCGGCGGCGATAGGTCAGGCGTACGTGGCGGCGGCGCGCGTCGCCCTGGAAGAACTCCACCTCGTCCGGGGCCAGGACGTACACCGTCCACGACGGCGCCGGGGCGTCCGGTTCGCGCCGGGCGCGGTCCCAGGCCGTGTCCGAGGCGCGCTCCAACTCCTCGTACGAGTCCAGCACTTCGCTCTGCCTGCCCACCAGGGCGGAGGCGAGCGCGCCGGCCGAGCGGGCGTGCAGGTCGGCCTGCGCGACCTCGGGCGGGGCGACGGTCACCGGGCCCCGTACCCGGATCTGCCGGCCCTGCGCGGGCCAGTAGAAGCCGAGCGCCGCGTACGGGCGGGCCGCCAGGTGCCGCCCCTTCCGGCTGCCCGCGTGCGAGGCGAAGTGCCAGCCCTCCCGGTCGGCGCCGTGCAGCATCACGGTCCGTACGTCGGGCAGGCCCCCGGCGTCCGCCGTGGCCAGCGACATCGTGTGCGGCTCGACCTGCCCGGCGGCCACGGCCTCCGCGAACCACTGCTCGAAGAGCGGCAGCGGAGCGGCGGGGGCCGCGACCGGGGCGAAGTCCGGCAGCTCGGTGTCCCAGACCCGCTGAGCCCTCAGCAGCCGTACGAACTCGGAGGGAGCGGGGGCACCGGAGAGATCGGAGTCGGCTGAGGGAGCGGGGGAGTCGGTCGTGGGCGGGGTGGGGGCGTCGGCGCTGTCGGCACTCATGCCCCGATTGTCACGCGGCGGACGGCCTCAGACCGAACCGAGGTCCGACGACAGCCACCGGTCGGGGCGCATCCGGATGACCACCATCTCGCCGTGCTCCTTCCAGGAGAAGTCGACGTACCCGTCGACCTTGTCCGCCGGGAGGTAGCGGGCCGAGACCTCGTGGAGCTGTTCGCGGGTGGCGGGGGTCGATGCGACGACCGGCCCTTCGAGGGACACGTACCGGATGGTGGGTTCGACCCGGTCGACCATCAGGGAGAACCTGCCCGCGGCGCTGATCAGCTCGTTCTTGCGGGAGGTCAGCCCGGTCAGGATCCAGACGTCGCCGCCGGGCTCGTACTGGTACCAGATCGGCACGGTGAGCGGGGCGCGGCCCGCCCCCGCGTCCACGGCGAGCGCGGCGATGTGCGGTTCGGCGAGGAACTTCTCGCGTTCTTCACGGGTCAGGGCCATGGGATTCCTCCGGAGGGTCGTCTGGGGCGCCTGGGGTGTCGTTCCGCGGTTCCGTCAGCGGTGCCTTCGGTGCTGCCTTCGGTGGTGCCTTCAGATCCTTCAGCGTGATGCGGCCGTCCGCGTATTCCGGGAGGGCGGGACGGGGGGTACGGCGCAGGCCGGGGGTGGTGCTGGCACCACCATGGATCCGGGTGCGGACTGTCTCGATGGGGCGGCCGGGCGACGGCATTGTTGAACTCGGTCGAAGCCAGTTGATCGAAGGGGCCGCAGCCCCTTCCCCCGGAAGGAAAACCCCCATGAAGGCGCAGCTCGCGGCGGAGCCGGAGACGGTGGGCGTGGCCGCTCCCGGGGCGTTCGTCTCCTTCGTGCGGTTCGTGGTGTGCGGTGGGGGTGTCGGGGTGCTCTCCAGCGGTGCGGTGGCGCTGCTGGCGGGTGCGATGCCGTGGGCTCTGGCGAACGCGGTGATCACGGTCGCGTCGACCGTTCTGTGCACCGAGTTGCACGCGCTGTTCACCTTCGGGACCGGGAAGCGGGCCGGGTGGCGGCGGCACTGGCAGTCGGCGGGTTCGGCGACGGCCGCGTACGCGGTGACCTCGCTGGCCGTTCTCGTCCTGCACCTGGTGCAGTCGTCGCCCGGGGTCCTCACCGAGCAGGCCGTCTACCTCGGGGCTTCCGGGCTCGCGGGGGTGGGGCGCTTCCTGATGCTGCGGGTGTTCGTCTTCGCGGCGGGTGGGGGCGACGGCGAGGGTGAGGGTGGACGGGGGGTCGGGGCTGCCGCACCGGTCTCGGTCGTCGTTCCGGTCCCGGTCGCCTCTGTCCCGGTCGCCCCTGCGTCGATCGTCCCGGTGTCGATCGTTCCTGTCTCCCTCTCCCCGCTGGTCCTGGCCGCCGGGGCGTGATGGGCTGAGTCGATGGGCTGGGTACCGATGAGTTTTTCCGGCTCTCGCAGTCCAAGTGGTGACCGGTTCGCGGATGGGTGCCGACCGGCTCTTTCGGACCCTGGAGGAACATCATGAGGAAGATCAGCGCCGGACTGTTCATCTCGCTCGACGGCGTCGTCGAGGCGCCGGACCAGTGGCACTTCCCCTACTTCAACGACGAGATGGGCGCGGCTGTCGGGGCGACCTTCGGTACGGCGGACACGATGCTGTTCGGCCGCAAGACCTACGACAGCTTCGCCGGGGCGTGGCCTGAGCGCGAGGCGGCCGGGGGCGAGGACGCGGGGTTCGCCAAGCAGCTCGGTGACGTACGGAAGATCGTTGCGTCGAGGACGCGGCTGGAGTTCGAGTGGCGCAACTCCGAGCAGTTGGAGGGGGACCTCGTCGAGGTCGTGACCGCGCTCAAGAACGAGGAGGGCGGGGACATCGCGCTCAGCGGGTCCGTGTCGGTCGTGCGGCAACTGCTGGGGGCGGGGTTGCTGGACGAGCTGCATCTGCTGGTGCATCCGATCGCGGTGCGGAAGGGGATGCGGTTGTTCGAGGAGGGAGATTCTCCGGTGCCGCTGACGCTGATCTCGGCGGAGACGTTTCGGACGGGGGTGCTGAGTCTTGTGTACGGGCCGGGGGTGCCGCGGAGCGGGGGTGAGTGAGTGCGCCGTTCCCCGCGCCCCTGAGGGGCGGGGTGGTTTCGGCCGGGGTGGTGGGTGCGGGCCGGTGGGGGCTGATCGCGCAGTTCCCCGCGCCCCTGAGGCGGTGGACGGTCACGCAGTTAACCGGCTGCGCCCCGGCACTGGCTGGCCGCGCCGTTCCCCGGGCCCCCAGCCCCTCAGGGGCGCGAGGAACGGCGCGAGCAACCCCCACCGGCCCGCAGTCAAGCCTCCGGCCGGAGCCACCCCGCCCCTCAGGGGCGCGAGGAACTGCGCGACCAGCCACGACGGGCCCGCGGTCGAGAGCCGGGCATGCCGGGCCGCAGGCGGTGAATCGCGCGGTTGCCGCCGGCGCGTTCCCTTACGGCTACGGCTACGGCTACGGCTACGGCGTCGGCGTTCTGTTTGCCTTGCGGGTGAAGCGGCGTAGGCCTCTGCGGGTGGGTTTGAGGGGCTTGTCCTCGGGGGCCTCCGAGGTGCCGGGCGCTTGGCCCGGTGGTAGGGCCGGGGCCGTGGACGGGGCCGGCGGAACCGCCCGGCTGCCCTGCTCCAGCCGGGTCCGGACCGTGTGCGCCATCGCCTGATGCGCCGGCTCCAGCAACAGCCCCTCCGCGGACAACCGCCCCCACATGTGGAGCAACTCCTGTCCCCGCGTCACCACTTGCCCCTCGTCCATCAGCCGCTGCCACGCCGCCGTGGCCCGGGCCACATCGGGGGCGGCCCGGTTCAGGTCGACGCGGCACCGGATGCGCGCGACGGTCAGCGCGAGCGTGATGGACAGCGTGTAGTCGGCGCGCAGATACGCGAGGTACGCCTCTATCGCCCGCGCCTCCAGCGAGAGATCGTCCTCCGGCCCCCTGCGCAGCGTGAGGTGCTCCCGCAACGCGCTGGCGAGCACGAACGCGGCATGCAGTTCCTCCCGCTGCGCGTGCTGAATGATGCGCTCGACACGGGCCAGCGGAGGGAACGCCTCCTCTTCCGCCGCGGTGCGTTCGAGGCCGGGCGGCAGATCGTCCTCGTCGGCGATCGTCCGGCTCGACCCGTCGGGGTGCACCCGCAGGCGTGCCACCTGCATCACGGAGCGGTCGATGACGGTGGCCGCCACCGGGGCCCCCAGGGTGCGGGCGAACATGGCGATGGCGTCGAGGATCGCCTCGTTGGGTTTGCGCTTGCCGCCCATCTGGAGCAGATGGCCGTTGACCACGGTCGATCCGTCCTCGGCCACGTAGGCGTCGAGGCGGATCAGCGGCCGTGCGGCGAGCGCGGGCAGGTTTCCCGTGTCACGGGGTGTCAGCGAGTGGGACATCCGCTCATACTCCCGGTCGTACGACGCCGAGAATGGCCATGGAGGCGGCCGGGGCGATCGTGATCGTGCGTCCTGGGCGCGGGGCGTGGACGATCTTCCCGCCTCCGATGTACATGCCCACGTGCGTGGCGTCGTTGAAGTAGATGATCAGGTCGCCGGGCCGCGCGGACGCCAGGCTGACGCGGGTCAGCCCCGCCCACTGTGCCTGTGACGTACGGGGTATGGGGTGGCCGGCGCGCGCCCATGCCACGGAGGTGAGTCCCGAGCAGTCGTACGCCGACGGGCCTGTGGCGCCCCACCCGTACGGCTTGCCGATCTGGGCCATCGCGAAGTTGACGGCCTTGGCTGCTGCTCCGGTGGCCGTCGTTCCGCCGCCGATCGAGCCGCCTCCGTTGCCGCCCCCGCCTCCGCCGCCGGACCCGCCACCCGACCCGTTTCCGGTCGAGGTGCCGCCGCCGCCCGAGCCGGAGCCGGTCCACTGGGACTCGGCCTCCTTGTTCCGCTGCCTCTCCAACGCGGCCAGTTTGCGGGTCTGTTCCTTTTCGAGGCCCGACTCGATCTGCTCGGCCTCGGCGATCTTCCCCTCGATCTTCGTCTTCGCCTCGGCCTTGTCCGCACGGCTGCTCTTCAGCTTCCGCAGTTCCTTCGCGGCGGTGTCGGTCTGCCGGCTCAGTTCCGCGCGGGCGGTCTTCTGGGACTCGGAGACGTTGACCAGGCCCCGCAGGGCCTGACGGGCCTGGGACGCCTCGTTCAGGGCCTGTTCGGGATGGTCGCCGAGCAGCAACTGGATGCCGGTGGCGGCGAGGTCGCCGCCGCGGTACTGCGTCCGGGCTGCCGCGCCGCCGAGATCGTGCAGATCGTCGACCCGGGTCTCGGCGCGGGCCAGGCCCTTGCGGAGCGACTTGAGCCGCTTCTCCTGCTTCTTCGCCTTCTCGTCCGCGGCGTTGTACGCCTCGGTGGCGACTTCCGCCGTGCGGTAGAGGCTGTCCAGTTCGGTGCGGATGTTCTCGATGGACTGGTCGCCCTGGGGGTCTGGTTCGCCCGGGGTTGCGTAACTCGGTCCGGATATCAGGGAGATCGCGAGGGTGAGGGTGGCTATGGTGGCGCGACTGCGGAACCGTCTGCCGCCGGTCGACACGTTCATCAGCTCCACTTTCAGAGGTCACGTGCGGGCTGCTCGGACGGACTGCTCGTGTGTCGGAGTCGCCACCGCGTTGTCTGCGGGGGGTCGTTCAACCCTCGAACACACTACCGTCCCTTGCACGGTTGGCCCCTGTATCCCCACGCGTGTCAATCTCCACGCAGTCAACTTTTCTACTGCCGTACGTCTTTGGGGGTGCGGGGTGTTTGGGGCGGGGTGGGGTGGTTTCGGCCGGATTGTTGCGCACGGGCCGATGGGGGCTGGTTGCGCAGTTCCCCGCGCCCCTGGGGGTGGATGGGGGTGCTGGCCGGGTCTTTGACCGCAGGCCCGCCGTGGCTGATCGCGCAGTTCCCCGCGCCCCTGAGGGGCGGGGTGGCTCCGGCCGGCTCTCGGCCGCGGGCCGGTGGGGGTTGCCCGCGCCGTTCCTCGCGCCCCTGAGGGGCCGGGGCTGCGGGGTCGTGGCGTTGTGCGGGCCGGTGGGGGTCGTTCGCGCAGTTCCCCGCGCCCCCAAAGACACAAAGACAAAAGCCACGGCGCACCCCCACGCACCTAGGAGCGCGAGGAACGGCGCGCCCAGCCACGAGGGACCCGCGGACGAGAGCGTGGCCAACACCCCACTCACCTAGGGGCGCGAGGAACGGCGCGCCCAGCCACGAGGGACCCGCGGACGAGAGCGTGGCCAACACCCCACTCACTTAGGGGCGCGAGGAACGGCGCGGGTGACCCCCACCGGCCCGCGGGCAGCAGCCGGCCGGAGCCACCCGCCCCCCAGGGGCGCGGGGAACGGCGCGATCAGCCACGGCGGGCCTGCGGTCAAAGACCCGGCCGGCACCCCCACCCACCCCCAGGGGCGCGGGGAACTGCGCGATCGGCCCCCACCGGCCCGCGGTCAGCGATCGGCCGGAGTCACCCACCCCCTCGGGGGCGCGAGGAACGGCGCGGGCAACCCCCACCGACCCGCACCCGGCAACCCCGGCAACCCCCGCGGAGCGGCCCCCTACCGTCCCAGCACCACCGTCCCCGCCGAGCAGAACCATCCCCCCGTCCCCGACGCCACCCCCAGCTCGGGGAGGGCGCCGTCACTCCGGCGGACCTGTCGAGGCCCGCACTCGCCGCGGAGTTGTCGGACCGCCTCCACCAGGAGGAACAATCCCCGCATCCCGGGGTGCTGGCCGGACAGGCCGCCCCCGTCCGTGTTGACCGGAAGGGTTCCGCCCGCGACCCTCAGCCGGTCCTTCTCCACGAACGCACCCCCCTCCCCTTTCGCGCAGAAGCCGAGATCCTCCAGGGTCACGAGCGTCATGTACGTGAACGCGTCGTAGATCTGCGCCACGTCTATGTCACCGGGCCGAACTCCCGCCCGTTCGAACGCGATCCGTCCGCTCACCGCCGCCGGCGACACCGTGAAGTCCGGCCACTCGGACATCGTCGTGTGCGAGACGTGCTCACCGGTGCCGAGGACCCAGACGGGCGCGGTACGGCAGTCGCGTACGTACTCCTCGGCCGCCAGCAGGACCGCCGCCCCGCCGTCCGACCGCAGACAGCAGTGCAGTTTGGTGAAGGGGTCCGCGATCATCGGGCCCGACAGGACGTCGTCGACCGTGATCGGGTCGCGGAACATCGCGTCGGGATTGAGCGCCGCGTTCTGCCGCGCCTGTACCGCCACCGACGCCAACTGCTCCAGCGTGGTGCCGTATTCGTGCATGTGGCTCCGCGCGGCCATCGCGTACTTGGCGATGAGCGTGTGCCCGTACGGCACCTCGAACTGCAGCGGCCCGCGGGCGCCGAACGAGAGGTTGCCGGTGCGCCGGCCCGCCCTGATGTCCGCGCGGGCGGTGGACCCGTACACCAGCAGGACCGCGTTGGCGTGCCCCGCGGCGATCGCGTCGGCCGCGTGCGCCGCCATGACCTCCCACGTCGATCCGCCGACGGAGGTGGAGTCCACCCAGGTCGGGCGCAGGCCCAGGTACTCCGCCACCTCGACCGGCGCCAGTGTGCCGAGGCCCGCCGAGGCCAGGCCGTCGATCACCGACCGGTCGAGGCCGGAGTCGGCCAGGGCCCTGCGCGCGGCCTGGGCGTGCAGCGCGTACGGCGTCGCTTCGTCTACGCGCCCGCAGTCGGAGAGGGCCACACCGACGACTGCCACCTTGCGGTTCCCGGACGGGGTCATGGAATCTGACGGTACATCAGATACGTGGTCCGGGGGAGGTGCGGTGGTGTCGTGACCCTGGGCATCTGCCTGCCGCCGCTCTAACATGACGGCCCGTCAGATCAGGGAACCGGACGCCGGACACCCGGCCCGGGGAGGAGCCCGCCGATGGACGCCACCTTCACCGCGGAACAGGACGAGATCCGCCGCACGCTCCGTGAGCTGCTCCTCAAACGCTGTGGCCCGGAGGAGGTCAGGGCCGCCGTACGGACCGCCGACGGCTACGACCCCGGCCTCTGGGAGACCCTCGCCCAGCAACTCGGCCTGCCCGGCCTCGCACTCCCCGAGGCGTACGGGGGAGTGGGATGCACGACGACCGAACTCGCCCTGGCGGCAGAGGAGATGGGGCGCGCTCTCGCCCCGTCACCCCTCCTCGCCACCGCCGTGCTCGGCGCGCCCCTCGTGCTCGGCCTCGGCAGCGCGGGCCAGCGCGCCGCGCTGCTGCCCCGGATCGCCTCCGGCGAACTCACCGCGGCCCTCGTCGTACCGGGGGCGGCGCTGACCACCGCCCTCGGCCTGACCGGCGGCAACCGCGGCGACTGGGCGGGCGGCGGACGGGCCGGCGGCGTACAGGCGCGGCGGACCGACGACGGGTGGCGGCTGTACGGGGAGGCCGACCAGGTGCTCGACGGGCACAGCGCGGATCTGCTGGTCGTCGCCGCGCACACCGGCGGCTTCGCCCGCTCGCGCACCCTCTTCTTCCTGGTGCGGGAGCTTGTACGGGAGGGGGCGACCCGCGTACGGCAGACCTCCCTCGACGAGACCCGTTCGCAGAGCCGCATCCAGTTGCGGCATGTCGAGGCCGAGTTGCTGGGGGACGGGGAGGATGCGGACGTCGGCGGTGTCCTCGCGCGCGTGGGGGACTCGGCCGCCGCCGTCCTCGCCGCGGAGGCCGTCGGCGGCGCCGACCGCGTACTGGAACGGACCGTCGAGTACGTCAAGCAGCGTGAGCAGTTCGGGCGGGCGATCGGGTCGTTCCAGGCGGTGAAGCACCGGCTGGCCGATCTGTACGTCCAGGTCCAGGGCGCGCGGTCCGCCGCCTACTACGCGGCCTGGGCGACCGTCGAGGGCCAGGAACGGGTCGGCGGGCTGGCGCTCGCGCAGGCTCTGGAGGCGCTGCGCGTCTGCGCCGCCGAGGCCGTTCAGCTGCACGGCGGGATCGGGTTCACCTGGGAGCACGAGGCGCACCTGTACTTCAAGCGGGCGGCCGGCGACGAGTTGCTCTTCGGGCCGGTGCACCGGCTGCGCGCGTACGCGGCGCAGGAGGCGCGGCTCTTCGGCGGCGGGGAGGTGGCGGTCTGATGGCCACGTCTTCGTCCCGGCGGCCCGCCGGGGTGCGGCTGGTGCAGAAGGTGTCCTCGACCCGCGGTTTCGCGAAGGTCGCACCGCACGTCGTGCCGGCGCTGGACCGTGCGGTGCACCGGCTCACGCGCGGAAAGGTGCTGCTCAGCGCGCAGATGCTGCCCGGTGTCATCCTCACGGCGCGGGGTGCGAGGAGCGGGCTGCCCAGGCGTACGCCGCTCGCCTGCATGCCGGAGGGGCGTACCGGAAAGGGCGCGGACGAGGGTGCTGTCGAAGGTGCCGTCGAAGGCGCGGTCGGGAGCTGGATTCTCATCGGGTCCAACTTCGGGCGTACGGACCATCCCGCCTGGACCGCCAATCTGCTCGCCCACCCGGACGCGGAGATCAACTGGAAGGGCCGGGACGTTCCGGTGACCGCCCGCCTGCTGGCCGGTGCGGAACGGGACGCGGTGTGGCGGGCGCTGCTGGAGTTCTGGCCGCCGTACGCGACGTACCAGGCGCGGGTGGATCGGGAGATCCGGCTGTTCCGGATCGTACGGAGGTGACCGGTGCGTGCCCTGACCTGGGCCTGGACCCGGGCCCGGGTGCGCGACAGGCGGCAGTCCACCGGGGGAATCCGCCGGGGTGAACTGCCGCCTGTGTGACAGGACGTGTGCCTGGAAGCGGCGAGCTGGAAGCGGGTGGAATGCCTGGTCGGCCTACTTGGTCGGCTTCTTGCCCGTCACACCCAGATGCACCAGCTGGGCCAGGTTCGGCTTCAGCTCAGCCTGCTTGACGCCCCACGTCTGGAAGCCCTTCTGGTGCGAGGCCACCGCCGCGAGCATCGCCACGAGGGAGCCCGCCATGGCCGCGGGGTTGACGTCCTTGTCGACCTTGCCCTTGGCCTGGAGCTCCTTGACCGTGTCCGTGAGGGAGTTATTCACGGAGTTGAGGATCTTCATACGGATCTTGTAGAAGCGTTTGTCGCCCTCGGCGGCACCCAGGTCGACGACCCGCAGGATGGCATCGTTTTTGCGCCAGAACTCAAGGAATCCGTCCACGAGTTCCTGCGCGGTCTGCCAGCCCGCCTTGCCGACCCAGGAGCGTCCTTCGAGGAGCTCGGTCAACCCGGCTCCCTCGGCCGCCATTTGCTCGGCGATCTCCAGGACGGCGCCTTCGACGTCCGGAAAGTATTGGTAGAAGGTCGCCGGTGAAGTGCCCGCTTTCCGTGCGACGTCGATGACTTTGACGTCGCGGTAGGGCGAGGAGCTGAGCATCTCGCTGAGGCAGTCGAGCAGCTTCTGCCGCGTCGCCTGCCCGCGCCGACCGGCCACACGGCCGTCGACGGTACGCACTTGTCCTGTCATGACGTCAGCTTACCGAGGGGTGATCGGAGCGCGATTCGGCCGACTGCAAATGGGGTGCACGGACCTGCGGGGCGGTGGAGGCGCCCGCTCTGCGGGATGAGTGGAACGCCGTTAGCTTGGCCGCATGGCTGGATCTGACTCTGCCGCGTTCGCCGAGGGCGTCCCCTGCTGGATCGACGCCCAGCTGCCGGACGTCGAGGCGGGCAAGCGTTTCTACGGCGGACTCTTCGGCTGGACCTTCGACTCCGCGGACCCTGCGGACCTCGCGGACCTCGCAGGCCCGGCTGGCCCCGCGGACCTCGCAGGCCCCGCAGGCCCCGCGGGCCTCACAGGCCCGGATGGCCCGGCCGGCCCCGCGGGCCCCGCAGGCCCGGCCGACTCCGCGGGTCTCGCAGGTCCCGCTGGCTCTGCGGGCCCCGTGGGCCCGGCTGGCCCTGCGGGTCTCGCAGGCCCCGCCGATTCCGCGGGCCTCGCGGGTCCCGCTGGCTCCGCGGGGCCCACAGGCCCCACGGTGCCCGTCGGTCCGTCGGAGACTGCCGGTTCTTCGGAGTCTTCCGGTCCTTCGGCGGCCGGCGGTCCCCCGGAGGGCGCCGCCCCCTCCGGGGCAGGAGCTGGGACCGGGACTGGGGCGGGAGCCGGAGCCGGAGCCGGGGCCAGGGCCGGGGGCGGGACCGGGGCCGGGGCCGAGGGCGTGGCCGCTCGGTGGGCCGACAGTCCGTACTCCGGGGCCGTGCGGGCGCGGCTCCGCGGGGAGCCCGTCGCCGCCCTCGTGCCGAAGCGGGACGGGCGGATGCCCACCGTCTGGGCCGTCTACTTCGCCACCCCGGACGCCCAGGACATGGCCGACCGCATCCGCAAGGGAGGCGGCCAGATCATCACGACCCCCGTGCCGGTGGGCCCGTACGGGGTCGGGGCGCTCGCCGCCGACCCCGAGGGCGCGGTCTTCGGGCTCTGGGAGGCCGGTACGCACCCCGGATTCGGCAGCAGCCGCGGGACGGGCACCTTCAGCTGGGTCGAGCTGTACTCACGGGACACCGCCACCGCCGACGCCTTCTACCCCGGTCTCTTCCGCGAGGCCCTCTTCGGGCCGGGCGTCACCCGGGAATTCGGCCGCGCCCACATCTCCGACGTCTATCCCGCCGAGATGCCGCCCCATTTCCTCGTGCATTTCGCGGTCCAGGACTGCGAGGCCGCCGTGGGCGCGGTGGCGAGGCTCGGCGGCCGGGTGCAGGCACCGCCGTTCGACACCTCGTACGGGAGGGTGGCCGTCGTCAGTGACAATCAGGGGGCGTCGTTCGCGTTGCTGCAGCGCCGGGACGGGTGACGAGGCGTCCACGATGGGGTACGAGTCGTGCTCCAGCGCGGAATTTCAGGTTTCTGCGCCGCTGAAATGGGCGATGCTCCACGGCTGAAACCCGTGCGGGAAGCTCTGAAAGGCACCGAAAAGCCCCGGCCCGCGTTGAAAAGCAAGGCGGAGGCGGGTCTTTTGCCCGGGAATGGTGGGAGACATCCCGAATGGGTCCCGGGTTCGCAACCGGAGCGCAGGACAGGAAGAATCGGGGTGCGTGCCGCCGGAGCGGCTCGGTGGTGAGACGCTGCGCAGTGGCTGAAGCTGCGGCTGGAGCGGTGGCTGGAAGCGCGGCCGCGTACGGGGAGGTGGCAGGCAAGTGGTGGATCAGCTGACACAGCACGATCCGCGGCGGATCGGGCCGTTCGAGGTGCTGGGACGGCTGGGCGCCGGCGGCATGGGGCTGGTCTATCTCGCGCGCTCGGCCTCGGGCCGGCGCGTGGCGATCAAGACGGTCAGGACCGAGCTCGCCGAGGACCAGCTGTTCCGCGTCCGCTTCTCGCGGGAGGTCGAGGCGGCCCGTGCGGTCTCCGGCTTCTACACGGCGGCCGTCGTCGACGCCGACGCGCGCGCGGCCGTGCCCTGGCTCGCCACCGCGTACGTGCCCGCGCCCTCCCTCGAAGAGATAGTGACCGAGTGCGGGCCCATGCCGGCCCAGGCGGTCCGCTGGCTCGCCGCGGGCGTCGCCGAGGCGCTGCAGTCCATCCACGGCGCCGGTCTCGTCCACCGCGACCTGAAGCCGTCGAACGTCCTCGTCGTCGAGGACGGGCCGCGCGTCATCGACTTCGGTATCGCCTCCGGCGTTTCGAACACGCGTTTGACGATGACGAACGTCGCCGTCGGTACGCCCGCGTACATGTCACCCGAGCAGGCGAAGGACTCCCGCAGCGTGACCGGCGCGAGCGACGTCTTCTCCCTCGGCTCGATGCTCGTCTTCGCCGCCACCGGCCACGCGCCCTTCCACGGCGCGAACCCCGTCGAAACCGTCTTCATGCTGCTCAGGGAGGGCCCTGACCTCGAAGGCCTCCCCGACGAGCTGCGCCCGCTGATCGAGTCCTGCATGCAGATGGACGCGACGGCCCGCCCCAACCCGGCCGACCTCCAGGCCCAGCTGGCACCCCACCTCTTCGGCTCCGGCTCCGACGACAGCGGTACCGCGTCCGCGTGGCTGCCCGAGCGGGCCGTGAGCCTGATCGAGACGCGGCGCGGCGGCCGGTCCGCCCCGAAACCCCCGTCCGGCCGCAGCGGCGGACGCGGAGTGGCCGTGGTGCCGCCCCCGCCGCCCCACGACCCGCCGATCCCGCCCATGCCGTCGTCCGGACCGCCGCGCATGCCCGTCGGTGCGGGCGTCGGCCGACCGGGTGGCGCGCCCGACGCCGGGCCCGTACGTCTCGCCGGTGCGCAGGTGCCGATCGGGCCCGGCCCGCGCGTCGCCGACGCCCGAGCGGCGGCGGTCAAGGCGCCCCCTCCGGAGGCCGGACTCGCGGCCGCCTGGTCCCGCTCGCGCCCCGGCGTGAACGGCGCCGAGCCCGTCGCGGCCGTCCCCGCGCCCGCCGGGCCCGACGGCGGCACCTCCTGGCGGCCGTGGCGCTTCCGTATGTCGAACGACGTGTGGGGGACGCCCGCCGTCGCCGGAGACCTGGTCTACGTCACCTCCTTCGAGGTGCACGCGCTGGACGTGGCCACCGGCCGGCGCCGCTTCAAGACGCGGGACGTCGCCTGGTCGATGGCGGTCGCCGACGGCCGCGTGCACGCCTCCGACGGGCCCACGCTCTTCGCCCTGGACGCCCGCGAGGGCACCGACCTGTGGCGGCTGCCGACCGACGCCTGGGTGTACTCCCTCAAGGCCGACCGCGGCACCGTCGTCACCGGCACCCGCGGCGGCGGCGTACAGGCCTGGGAGGCCGCCAACGGGCAGAAGCTCTGGGAGATCACCGGCGCCCAGACCGACTTCGAGTCGCCGGAGGCCGGTCCCGCCGTGCACGACGGCACGGTCTACGTCTGGAAGGACGCCCGGCTGCGCGCCCTTGAGGCCCGTACGGGGGAGGAGCGCTGGTCGTACCCGATCGGCGACGCGGCCTCCTGCGGGGGTGTGCCCGTCCGCATCACCCATGCCGACGACGGATACGTGTACGTGTCCGCCGGGACGCGCGTCCTCGCCATCGACATCGCCGGCGGGCATGTGCGCTGGCACTTCGAGGCGCCGGCGGTGTTCCTGAGCGCGCCCACGTTCGCGCCGGGGCCGGCCGTCACGGGGGGCGGGGTGTACCTCGCCGACTACCTCGGCACGGTGTACGCGCTCGACGCCACCGACGGCCGTGACCGCTGGCGCATCGCGACGGAGGCGCGGTCCTCCATCGACCCCGTGCTCGTCTCGGCGGGGCATGTCCATGTGGGCAGCGGCAAGGGGCTCTACACGCTGGACGCGGTCACCGGGACGCCCAAGTGGCGCTTCCAGGCGGGCGGCGACCTGGTGGGGGCGCCGGCCGTGGCCGACGGCCGGATCCACTTCGGCTCCACGGACCACCTCCTGTACACCCTGAAGGCCGACGACGGCCGGCTGCGCTGGAAGCTCGCGACCGGTGGGGAGATCACGGGGTCTCCGGTCGTCAAGGACGGGGTGGTGTACGCGTGCAGCAAGGACCGGTGCGTGTACGCACTGGACGCGGAGAAGGGCACGGGCACGGCCCGTTCCTGAACCGGGCTTCACGTGCGGCCCGGTGGGGACCGTCCGCGCAGTTCCCCGCGCCCCTGAGGGGCGGGGCTGCAGGCCCGCGGCAGGTGCGGCCCCGGTGGGGGTTGCCCGCGCCGTTCCCCGCGCCCCCAAACCCAAAAGCCGGGGCGCACCCCCACCCCCTAGGGGCGCGAGGAACGGCGCGGCCAACCACGACGGGCCCGCGGTCGAGTCTCCGGCCGGCACCCCCACCCCCTAGGGGCGCGGGGAACGGCGCGGTCAGCCACGACGGGCCCGCAGCCAAGCGTCCGGCGGGCACCCCCGCCCC
>NZ_JBHXTO010000084.1:0-42879 GCF_042677425.1 Streptomyces sp. NPDC127119
GTGATGGGGCTGCGCCCCATCAGGGGCGCGGGGAACTGCGCAGTCTTTTGGCTCCGCCCCCACCCGTGCCAGGGTCAGAGCGTGACGATCATCTTGCCGGTGTTGTCGCCTCGCAGAACCCCGAGGAACGCCTCAAGGTTGTTCTCGATGCCCTCGACGACCGTCTCGCGATACTTCAGCTCGCCCGAGGCGACCCACGGCCCGACCTCCTGGACGAACTGCGGCTGCAGGTCGTAGTGGTCGCCGACCAGAAGGCCCTGGATCCGGCCCCGCGTGGCGATGAGGCGCGCGAGGTTCTTCGGGCCGGGCGCCGGCTCCGTGTTGTTGTATACGGAGATCATCCCGCAGATGGCGATACGGCCGCGCAGGTTGAGGGAGCCGATGGCCGCCTCAAGGTGGTCGCCGCCGACGTTGTCGAAGTAGACGTCGATGCCGTCCGGAGCGGCCTTGCGCAGCTGCTCGCTCACGGGGCCGGTCTTGTAGTTGAAGGCGGCGTCGAAGCCGTACTCCTCCACCAGCAGCTTGACCTTCTCGTCGGAACCGGCCGAGCCGATGACCCGCGAGGCGCCCTTGAGCTTGGCGATCTGGCCGACCTGGCTGCCGACGGCGCCGGCCGCGCCGGACACGAAGACGGTGTCGCCCTCCTCGAAGGACGCGGTGCGCAGCAGGCCCGCGTACGCGGTGAGGCCGGTCATGCCGAGCGCGCCGAGGTACGTGGTCAGGGGCGCGGCGTCGGGGTCCACCTTGACGGCGTGCTTGGCGTCGAAGACGGCGTATTCGCGCCAGCCGAAGCCGTGCAGGACGTGGTCGCCGACGGAGATGCCGTCCGCGGTCGAGGCGACGACCTCGCCGACCGCGCCGCCCAGCATGGCCTTGCCCAGCTCGTAGGGGGCCACGTACGACTTCGCGGCGCTCATGCGGCCGCGCATGTACGGGTCCACGGAGAGGTGCTTGTTGCGCACCACGATCTGGTCCGGGCCGGGCTGCTTCAGGTCGGCCTCGACCAGGGCGAAGTCCTCGGGCTTCGGGACGCCGACCGGGCGGCTGACGAGATGCCATTCGCGGCTGGTGGCGGGGAGCTCGGCTGTGTCGGTCATGGAGGGCGCCTTTCCTGGTGCAACGGTTTCCACACATGAGAATACTTCAGTATGTGAAACAACCATGCTCCTGAATATTTCATGATGTCAAGTAACCGGGTAGCCTGTCGGGCATGGCCGCACAGAAGACTCCCTCGTTCGACCCACTGACCCTTGAGGTCGTCGACCTCATCGGCACGGTCGTGGCCCGCTACCACGAGGAGTACGAGGAGGCGGCGGCGGAGCATGCGCTGACCGGGGCGCAGGCGCGACTGCTGAGCCTGCTGTCGCTGGAGCCGCTGCCGATGCGGCGGCTGGCACAGAAGCTGAAGTGCGAGCCGTCGAACGTCACCGGGATCGTGGATCGCCTGGAGGCGCGGGGGCTGGCGGAGCGGCGGCCGGACCCGTCCGATCGCCGCGTGAAGCTGGCCGCCGTGACGGAGGAGGGGCGGGCTGTCGCCCGGAGCCTGCGGTTGTCCCTGCGGTTCGCTCGGGAACCGTTGGCCGGGCTGTCGCGGGAGGAGCGGGTGGCTCTGCGCGGCCTGCTGCTGCGCATGCTGGACGGTTCCACCGGGGTGGCGGACGCGGCCCCCACCCCCACCTGACCTGCGGGTCCGCGCCCCTTCAGGGGCCCAACCCCCTCGACGCCACCTGCAGCCCGGCGGGGGCTGGTCGCGCAGTTCCCCGCGCCCCTGAAGGGGCCCACCCCTCGACGCCATCCGCGACCCGGTGGGGGTTGCTCGCGCAGTTCCCCGCGCCCCTAAGAGGGGCTGCGCCCCATCAGGGGCTCGGGGAACTGCGCAGTCTTTTGGCTTCCCCCCGCCGGGTCGCAGCCTACGAGCCGGCCCGTTTCACCAGCCGCGGCCAGCGGTTACGTGCACCACCACAAGAAGCGGTCGCACGACGACTCCGTGGGGGTCGGTTCCGGGTCGGGGTCCGGCGCCTCCATCGTGGGGTCGGGATCCGGCGTACCAGGATCCGACTCCTCGGGGGCGGACGGGACGGAGGCGGGCGCCGAGGACGTCGGACCGGCCTCTGTCGACGAAGGATCGGCCGATTCCGTCCCCTCGTCGTCCTTCTCCTTGTCCTTCTTGGACTTCTCCGGCTTCTTCGACTCCGATGCGGACGGCGACGCCCCCGGCGACCCGGCGGCCCCTCCCTCGGAGGCCGACGCCCCGTCCGCGGAGGCGGAGGACCCCGCGGACGCCTCTCCTGCGGCGGACGCCTTCGGCTCCGAGGACGGCGCCTCTATGCCGAGTTCGGCGAGGCTCAGCCCGCCGGCCGCGAGCAGCAGCCCCGCCGACACGAGCAGCACCCGCCGGCGCCGCCGCCGGTGCAGCGCCGCCTTCCGGTCCCGCCGGTTCGCGCGCACCCCCCGGCTCCCGCCGCGTGTGCCGCGTCCTCGCCGGGCCCGGCGCCCCGCGCCGCCCTCCGGCTCGTCGCCGTCGTCGTCCTCACTGTCGTCCGCCGCGTCGTTACGCCCGTCGGCGTCCTCGCGGTCGTCCGGGGAGGCCGCGCTCTCTCGGCTCGCTTCGGCCGGTGTGCCGCACCCCGGGCAAGCGAGGGCGCCATTGAGGTGCCGTTGGCACGGGAGGCAGTAGTCCATGACGCCGGAAGACTAAACTCCGCTCAGGTCACGTTCCCAGGCGCAGCTGTGAAAGTTCTGTGCTGAACTGCCCGTTCGGGTGTGCCAGTTGAGGACAGGCCCGACCATTCCCCGCCTTCCTTCGCCATCTCGCCGAAACCGTTCTTCGTTCGACCCATTGACACGTCCGCCGCCCAATCCTTACTGTCTGGCCAGCATTTCGAACATGTGACGAAATCTCGAACAGTCGAAACAGATTCGTAAAAGCAGCCGCAGAGCACGACAAGGGGCATTCTCCGTGCGCATCACCGGAATCAGCACACACGTGGTCGGGACGCCGTGGCGCAACCTGACCTATGTCCAGGTGCACACCGACGAGGGCATCACCGGGGTCGGTGAGACCCGCATGCTGGGCCACACCGACGCGCTGATCGGCTATCTGCGGGAGGCGCAGGCCAATCACATTCTCGGTTCCGACCCCTTCGCCGTCGAGGACCTCGTCCGCCGTATGAAGTACGGCGACTACGGGCGCGCCGGCGAGATCGTCATGTCCGGTATCGCCGTGATCGAGATGGCGTGCTGGGACATCAAGGGCAAGGCCCTGGGCGTGCCCGTGTGGCAGCTGCTCGGCGGCAAGGTCACCGACCGCGTGAAGGCGTACGCGAACGGCTGGTACACCACGGAGCGCACTCCGGAGGCGTACCACAAGGCGGCCCAGGCGGTCGTCGAGCGCGGGTACAAGGCGCTGAAGATCGACCCGTTCGGGACGGGTCACTACGAGCTGGACCACGAGCAGTCGCTGTACTCGGTGTCGCTGATCGAGGCGGTCCGCGACGCGATCGGTCCGGACACCGAGCTGATGCTGGAGATGCACGGCCGCTTCTCGCCGGCCACGGCCATCCGGCTCGCCCACGAGCTCGCGCCCTTCAAGCCCGCGTGGCTGGAGGAGCCGGTGCCGCCGGAGAACCTGAAGGCCCTGGAGAAGGTGGCGGCGAAGGTCGACATCCCGGTCGCGACCGGTGAGCGCATTCACGATCGCATCGAGTTCCGCGAGCTGTTCGAGAGCCAGGCCGTGGACATCATCCAGCCGGACGTCGGCCACCTCGGCGGCATCTGGGAGACCCGGAAGCTGGCGGCGACCGCCGAGGCCCACTATGTCCTGGTGGCGCCCCACAACGTGGGTGGCCCGGTGCTGACCGCCGCCTCCCTCCAGGTCGGCTTCAGCTCCCCGAACTTCAAGATCCTCGAACACTTCAACGACTTCGCGGACGCGGACATCAAGAAGATCGTGAAGGGTGCCCCGCAGGTCGTCGACGGCTACTTCGAGCTGTCGCACGAGCCGGGTCTGGGCGTCGAGCTGGACACGGACGCGGCGGCGGAGTTCCCGCAGCAGCAGGCGCGCTTCGACCTGTGGGCGGACGGCTGGGAGCAGCGCAAGCCGAAGGGTGCCGCCAAGTGACGCCGCCCGGCACCGAGTTGCACCGGGGCTTGTGGCAGGCTGTGCCCAGCCGCCGGACGCCGCCGCCGTCGCGGGCCGCGGCGGACCGAGGGGCGTACGGCCTCTTCGGGACCCCGACCCGCCCCACCGCCACGGAGCCGTCATGAGCGCCGCATCCCAGGCCGTCGTCATCGAGAGGCCGGGCGAGCACCGGCTGGCCCCCCACGAGCCCACGGCACCCGCCGCGGGCGAGGCCCTGGTACGGGTCCACGCGAGCGGGATCTGCGGCAGCGACCGCGAGGTGTACCAGGGCAACCGCCCCGAGGGGTACGTCCGTTATCCGCTGACCCCGGGCCACGAGTGGTCGGGGACGGTCGAGGCGGTCGGCGGCGGGGTGCCCGAGGGTCTCGTGGGCCGCAAGGTGGTGGGTGAGGGCTTCCGCAACTGCCAGGTCTGCGACCGCTGCCACGAGGGCGAGACAACGTTGTGCACGGCCGGCTACGAGGAGACGGGTTTCACCCAGCCCGGAGCCATGGCCACCACGCTCACGCTGCCCGCCCGTCTGCTGCACGTCCTGCCGGACGACGCCGACCTGACGGCCGCGGCGCTCCTGGAGCCCGCCGCCTGCATCGCGGCGGCGGCGCTGAAGGCGAACGCGCGGCCCGGCGAGCGGGTGGCGGTCGTCGGCACCGGCACGCTCGGCATGTTCGCCGTGCAGTTCCTGAAGGCGGGTTCGCCCTCGGAGCTGCTGGTGGTGGGCACCCGCCCCGACCGCGAGGAGCTGTCGCGGAAGTTCGGCGCCGGTGACTTCCGTACCCGGGACCAGGAGCTGCCCGCCGACTTCGACGTGGTGATCGAGACCGCGGGTTCGGCGACCGCCGCGACCACGGCCGCCTCGCTGCTCAGACGCGGCGGGCGGCTGGTGCTCACGGGCATCCCGGCGGCGGGCGCGGAGGGTCTGGACCCCACGGATCTCGTCGTACGGCAGCTGGAGGTGCACACCGTGTTCGGTGCGCCGCCGGAGGCCTGGGCGCACACGGTACGGGTCTTCGGCGCGGGTCTCCTCGATCCGCTGCCGCTGGTGACGCATGAACTTCCGTTGGACGAGTTCGCCCACGCCATCGAGCTGGTGGGGTCCGGCGATCCGAAGGTCGGCAAGGTGCTGCTGAGGCCGTAGGGCCCGGTGCCGACCGATCCCCGATCCGTACGCCGGTGCGGAGACCTGACGCTCCGCACCGGCGTACATCCACCGACACGAACCATGTCCGACATATCGAACGCATACTTTGCCAGAGCTAAGGAAAGCTTGTGACCGACGCTTCTCCCAGAGCGGCCCGTCGACCCGGTGAGCAGGCGCTCGCCGCGCTCGGCCTGGGCGCTCCCGCCCTGTCCCCCGCCGACGCCTCCCCGCACTCCTTCCCGGGAGGCGGCCGGTGGCGTACCGAGATCCCCTCGTGCGAGGGGCCCGAGGCGCTGGCCGTGGTCCTCAAGGAGTCCTCGCGGCTCGATGTGCCGATCCACCGGATCAGCCAGGGCAGCGGCGTCTGGATGCTGACCGACGCCGAGATCACGGAGATGGTCGACGCCACCGCCGAGCGCGACATCGAGCTGTGCCTCTTCACCGGTCCGCGCGGCACCTGGGACATCGGTGGCTCGACCCGTACGGACTCGCGGGGCGGCGGTACCAGGGCGCGTGGTCACGATGCGGTGGCGGGCTGTCTGGAAGACGCCGTACGCGCAACGGAGTTGGGCGTAAAGTGCCTCCTCGTGGCTGACGAGGGCGTGCTGTGGACTCTGCACAGGGCCCGTGTCGCCGGGATCATTCCGGCCGACACCACGCTCAAGGTCTCGGCGCTCATCGGTCCGGTCAACCCGGCCGCGTACGCCGTGTACGAGCAGCTCGGCGGGGACTCCATCAACGTGCCCAGCGATCTCACGCTGGACCACCTGACGGAGATCCGCAGGGTCAGCGCGGCCCCGATGGACATGTACATCGAGGCTCCCGACGATCTCGGCGGCTACGTGCGCATGTACGAGGTCGCCGAGCTGATCCGACGCGGCGCACCGCTGTACCTGAAGTTCGGCCTGTCCAAGGCTCCCGGGATCTACCCGTACGGCCACCACATGAGGGAGCTGACGCTGTCCACGGCACGGGAGAGGGTGCGGCGCGGCCGGCTGGCCCTGGACCTGCTGGCGCGGCACGGGGCGGACGGCGACATGGCGCCGCTCGGCTCGCGGCTGCCGGGGACACTCCAACGTTTTGACATTCCCTCATAACGTTCCGACTACACCCCCTTCACAAAAGACGACGCGGCCGAACACAATCCCACACACCTCCTCTCGGTCGTCCTCGCTCCACCACCTTCACAAACTGAAGACCGAGCCTCCGTCAGAGCATCAAGGAAGATGATCATGCGCAATCGCAAGGCAGCCCTCTCCGCCATAGCCGCGGCAGCCTCTCTCGCCCTCACCCTGTCCGCCTGCGGGCAGGACAGCGACGGCGGGAGTGAGAGCGACAAGGGAGACGCGAAGGGGGGCACCGTCGGCATCGCCATGCCGACCAAGTCCTCCGAGCGCTGGATCGCCGACGGCGCCAACGTGGAGAAGAACCTCAAGGCGGCCGGCTACAAGACCAAGCTGGCCTACGGCGAGGACGACCCGGACACCCAGGTCTCGCAGATCGAGAACATGATCACGCAGGGCGTGAAGGCGCTGATCATCGCGGCGATCGACAACAAGTCGCTCGACAACGTGCTGCAGCAGGCCAAGGAAGCCGACATCCCGGTCATCTCCTACGACCGCCTGATCCTCAACTCGCCGAACGTCGACTACTACGCGTCGTTCGACAACGAGAAGGTCGGCGAGCTCCAGGGCGGCTACATCGTCGAGAAGCTCGGTCTCAAGGACGGCTCCAAGAAGGGCCCGTTCAACGTCGAGCTCTTCGCCGGCTCGAACGACGACAACAACACCCAGTACTTCTTCAAGGGCGCGATGAACGCCCTGCAGCCGTACATCGACAAGAAGCAGATCGTCATCAAGTCCGGCCAGACCAAGCTCAACCAGGTCACCACCCTGCGCTGGGACGGCGGCACCGCCCAGAAGCGCATGGACGACCTGCTCACCTCGGCGTACAAGAGCGCCAAGGTCGACGCCGTGCTCTCGCCCTACGACGGCATCTCCATCGGCATCCTGTCCGCGCTCAAGTCGGACGACTACGGCAGCAAGAGCAAGCCGCTGCCGATCGTCACGGGCCAGGACGCCGAGGTCGCCTCGGTGAAGTCGATCATCGACGACCAGCAGACGCAGACGGTCTACAAGGACACCCGCAAGCTCGCCGAGGTCGCCTCCAACATGGTCGACGCCGTGCTTCAGGACAAGAAGCCCGAGACGAACGACACCAAGACGTACAACAACGGCGCGAAGGTCATCCCCGCCTACCTGCTGGACCCGGTCAACGTCGACAAGTCCAACTACAAGGAGGTCGTCGTCGACTCGGGCTACATCAAGGAAAGCGACCTGAAGTAACAACCGCCGTTTTCTAAGGATTGGAAGGCACGACCATGGCGGGACCCGTCCTGGAAATGCGCTCGATCGTCAAGACCTTTCCCGGCGTCAAGGCGCTGTCGGACGTCTCTCTGAGCGTCCGGCCGGGCGAGGTCCACGCCATCTGCGGGGAGAACGGCGCCGGGAAGTCGACCCTCATGAAGGTCCTCTCCGGCGTCCACCCGCACGGGACGTACGAGGGCGACATCCTCTTCGAGGGTGACCCCTGCACGTTCAAGGACATCAGGGCGAGCGAGCAGCACGGCATTGTGATCATCCACCAGGAGCTTGCCCTGGTGCCCTACCTCTCCATCGCGGAGAACATCTTCCTCGGCAACGAGCACGCCACGCGCGGGTTCATCAGCTGGACCGAGACGCTGAGGCACGCGACCGAGCTGCTGCGGCGGGTCGGGCTCGACGAGCACCCCGACACCCGCGTCGCCGACATCGGTGTGGGCAAGCAGCAGCTCGTCGAGATCGCGAAGGCGCTGTCGAAGAAGGTGAAGCTGCTGATCCTCGACGAGCCGACGGCGGCTCTGAACGACGAGGACAGCGGCAAGCTCCTGGAGCTCATCCTGGGTCTCAAGGACCAGGGCATCACCTCGATCATCATCTCGCACAAGCTCAACGAGATCGCGGCGGTCGCGGACTCGGTGACCATCCTGCGCGACGGGCGGTCCATCGAGACCCTCGACGTGAAGGCCGCGGAGACCACCGAGGACCGGATCATCAGCGGCATGGTGGGCCGCGACCTCGACCACCGCTTCCCGGAGCGCACCCCGCACGACACCGAGGTGGGCGCGGCGCCGGCCCTGGAGATCCGCAACTGGACCGTGCACCACCCGATCGACCAGCAGCGCAAGGTGGTCGACGACGTGTCGATCCAGGTGCGCCGCGGGGAGATCGTCGGTATCGCCGGGCTCATGGGCGCCGGGCGCACCGAGCTGGCGATGAGCGTCTTCGGGCGCACCTACGGCCGGTACGCGGGCGGCACCGTCCTCAAGGACGGCAAGGAGATCCGTACGAAGACCGTGTCCGAAGCGGTCAAGCACGGCATCGCGTACGTCACCGAGGACCGCAAGCACTACGGCCTCAACCTCATCGACACCATCAACCGGAACATCACGCTCAGCGCGCTGGGCAAGGTCGCCAAGGGCGGTGTGGTCGACGAGCACCAGGAGCGGCAGGTCTCCGAGGGCTTCCGCAAGTCGATGAACATCAAGGCGCCGACGGTCTTCGAGCCGGTGGGCAAGCTGTCGGGCGGCAACCAGCAGAAGGTCGTCCTCAGCAAGTGGATCTTCGCGGGGCCCGATGTGCTGATCCTGGACGAGCCGACCCGCGGTATCGACGTGGGCGCCAAGTTCGAGATCTACACGGTCATCGACAAACTGGCCGCCGAGGGCAAGGCGGTCGTCTTCATCTCCTCCGAGCTGCCCGAACTGCTCGGAATGTGCGACCGCATCTACACGATGTCCGCCGGGCGGCTGACCGGTGAGGTCCAGCGGGCCGAGGCCACGCAGGAAGTGCTGATGCGCCAGATGACGAAGGACAAGAGGTAAGACCGATGAGCACGAATGTGACCGCCAAGTCCCCCGCGCCGGCACCCGCCGGCAAGGGCGGCTCGTCAGGCGGCGGCGACGGCCTGCTGCAGCTGATGGTGGACGGCATGCGCCGCAACATGCGGCAGTACGGCATGCTGATCGCGCTGGGCCTGATCGTGGTGCTGTTCGCGGTGTGGACCGACGGCGACCTGCTGCTGCCGCGCAACGTCTCCAACCTGGTGCTGCAGAACAGCTACATCCTGATCCTCGCGATCGGCATGATGCTCGTCATCATCGCGGGCCACATCGACCTGTCGGTCGGCTCGCTCACCGCCTTCGTGGGCGCGGTGGCGGCCGTACTGATGGTCAAGCACGACCTCGACTGGCCGATCGCCGTGGTGCTGTGCCTGCTCCTGGGCGCCGCCGCGGGAGCCGCGCAGGGCTTCTTCATCGCGTATCTGGGCATACCATCCTTCATCGTGACCCTCGCGGGCATGCTGACCTTCCGCGGTCTGACCGAGATCTTCCTGGAGGGCCAGACGCTCGGCCCGTTCCCCGAGGGTCTGCAGAAGGTCTCCAACGGCTTCCTCCCCGAGGTCGGCCCGGACACCAACTACCACAACCTCACGCTGCTGCTCGGCTTCGCCGTGATCGCGTTCATCGTGCTGCAGGAGTTCCGTGACCGCAGGCGGCAGCAGGAGTTCGCGCTCGACGTACCGCCCTTCAAGCTGTTCCTGCTGAAGCTCGTGGCCCTCGTCGCCGCCGTGCTCACGGTGACGATGATGCTCGCCAGCTACAAGGGCGCCCCGGTCGTGCTGATCATCCTCGGCGTCCTCGTCGTCGGCTTCGGCTATGTGATGCGCAACGCCGTCATCGGCCGCCACATCTACGCGATCGGCGGCAACCTGCCCGCCGCGAAGCTCTCCGGTGTGCGGGACAAGAAGGTCACCTTCCTGGTCTTCCTCAACATGGGCATGCTCGCGGCGCTGGCCGGTCTGGTCTTCGCGGCCCGCTTCAACGCGGCCTCGCCCAAGGCCGGTGTGAACTTCGAACTGGAGGCGATCGCCGCCTCGTTCATCGGCGGCGCGTCGATGAGCGGCGGCGTGGGCACGGTCCTCGGCGCGATCATCGGTGGTGTCGTGCTGGGTGTGCTCAACAACGGCATGAACCTCGTCGGTGTCGGCAGCGACTGGCAGCAGGTCATCAAGGGCCTGGTGCTGCTCGCGGCGGTCGGCTTCGACGTGTGGAACAAGCGCAAGGTCGGTTCGTAACGTGCAGGTGGGGCCCCGTGGACGTACGGTCCACGGGGCCCCATTTTGCTTTGTGCGCGTCAGGAACCACTCACGTCTCGGGAAGACAGGAACCGGTGAAAGAACTGGTGAACGAACTGGTGAAGGAACTCTTCGGCGAACTCGCCGACGGCACGAAGGTCCACCGCTGGTCGCTGGAGAACGGCGGCACCCGGCTGAAGGTCCTCTCGTACGGCGGCATCGTCCAGTCCCTGGAACTTCCCGACGGGCACGGCGGACACACCAACGTCTCGCTCGGCTTCGACACCGTCGAGGCGTACGAGACGTCCAGCCCGTACTTCGGCGCGATCATCGGCCGGTACGGCAACCGCATCGCCAAGGGCCGGTTCGCCCTCGACGGTGAGGAGCACGTCCTGCCCGTCAACGACGGCGGCCACAACCTGCACGGCGGGCCCGAGGGCTTCGACCGGCAGGTCTGGGACGTGGAGGAGTTCACGTCCGGCACCGACGTGGGCCTGGTCCTGCGGCGCACCAGCCCCGACGGCGAGATGGGCTACCCCGGCACGCTCACGGTGCAGGTGACGTACACCCTGACCGCGCAGGGCGACTGGCGCGTCGACTACGAGGCGACCACCGACCGGGCCACGGTCGTCAACCTCACCAACCACGTGTACTGGAACCTGGCCGGCGAGAACGGCGGCTCCGTCCACGACCATCTGCTGACGGTCGCCGCGTCCCGCTACACCCCGGTCGACGCGGGACTCGTCCCCACCGGCGAGCTGGCCGGGGTCGCGGGGACACCCTTCGACTTCCGTACGCCGAAGACGCTCGGGGCGGATCTGCGGCGCGAGGACCCACAACTGCTGTACGCCCAGGGCATCGACCACAACATGGTCCTGGACAAGGGGCCGACGGAACGGCCCGAGCACATCGCGCAGCTGCGGGAGCCCGTCTCCGGCCGCACTCTGAGGATCGCGACGACCGAGCCCGGAGTGCAGCTCTACACCGGGAACTTCCTGGACGGCACCCTCGTCGGGACCGGCGGCCGGGCCTACGGGCAGGGCGACGCGGTGTGCCTGGAGACCCAGCACTTCCCCGACTCGCCGAACCGCCCGGAGTTCCCGTCGACCGTGCTCAGGCCAGGTGGGACGTACCGCTCGACGACGGTCCATTCGTTCAACATGTAACCACCCTTCACAGGTGGTTCACAACTTCCACATCGATTCACAGTCGTTGAACAGGGACACACAGGCGCACGTACTTAGAGGCGGCCCGGGTATCCCCGCTCGGGCCGCCGCCCGCGTACCCGCTCGGGCCGCCCCTCAAGGACGGAGGGTCCATGGCCGACAATGTCACCTCGCTGTTCCGCACCGGCGCGCACAGCCCCTCGATGGCCGCGCTGGCACGAGAGAGCGGGGAGGCCGGTCCGGTGGACTTCTGCATCCCGTGCAACCCGTACTTCCCCTCGCCCAGGATGATGGACGAGCTGACCCACCGACTGCGCGACATCATCACGTACTACCCCAGCAGCGCGGACACCATCACCGCCGAACTGTGCAATCTGCTGCAACTTCCCCCGCAGTGCGTGGCGATGGGCAACGGGTCCACCGAACTGATCACCTGGATCGACCACTTGCTCGTCCGTGAGTCGCTCGCCATCCCCGTCCCCACCTTCGGCCGCTGGACCGACCAGCCGCTGGAGACCGGCAAGCGCGTCGACATGTTCCCGCTCCAGGAGAGCAACGGCTTCGCGCTCGACCCGGCGCAGTACATCCAGTTCATCCGCTCCAGGGGCACCCGCGCGGCCGTCATCTGCAACCCGAACAACCCCGACGGCGGCTTCCTCCCCAAGCAGACCATCCTGGCGTTCTGCGACGCGCTCGCCGACCTCGACCTGATCGTCATCGACGAGTCGTTCCTCGAGTTCGCCGACGCGGAGAACGAGCCGAGCATCGTCGAGGAAGCGGTGATGCGCCCCAACGTCATCGTGCTGCGCAGCCTCGGCAAGAACTTCGGCCTGCACGGCGTGCGGTTCGGCTACATGGTGGCCAACCCGGGCCTCGCGGGCAAGATCCGCTCGATGCTGCCGAAGTGGAACCTGAACGCCTTCGCCGAGACCGTGGTCTTCATGCTCAAGGACTACGGGGCCGAGTACGTCGAGAGCCTGCACATGGTGCGCCGCGACCGGCTCGACATGGCCCGCCAGCTCTCCACGCTGCCCGGACTCACGGTCTACCCCTCGCAGGGCAACTTCCTCTTCGTGCGCCTCCCCGTGGGCGCCGAGGGCACCGTGGTCCGGGACCGACTGCTCACCGAGCACCGGATCCTGGTCCGCGAGTGCGGCAACAAGATCGGCTCGTCCAGCCGCTTCGTGCGGCTCGTGGTACGCCCACAGGAGGACGTACGCCGTCTGGTGACCGGCCTGGAGTCGGTGCTCTACGGAACCACCAGACGGGGTGCCGCCGTACCCGAGCTGAGCCAAGGGGTCGGCTACAGCTCGGGGACCGCGGCCGTCGACCGGCTCGTCGGCTCCACGAACGGTCAGGGCTATCCGGGGCTCGCGGGCGCGGCGAACGGGATGGTGCAGCAGCCTCAGCCGGTGCCTCAACAACCGCAGCAGTTGCCGCAGCAGCCGCAGCCGCTCGTCGCCGCGGCCAACGGGATGGTCGGACAGCCCCAGCCGCTGACCGCGGCGCAGACGCGGGGGACCACGGGGATGCCGGGCGGGCTGACCGCGATCGCCGCGCCGGGGCAGCCGCAGGGATTCCCGCAACAGGGGTTCCCGCAGCAGCCTCAGGCGATGCCGCAGCCCCAGCCCGTGCCTCAGCAGCAGCCCGGCGGCTGGCCGAACACGCCGGGGGCGTCGAACGGAGCGGGCTGGCCTGCGGCCGGCGGAGTCAACCGCGTCGGCTGACGCCCGGTGGGGCCACCCCAACCGATCGCGAGGTTCCCCGCGCCCCTATGGCTCGGCGCCGCTGCATGTGCGGCTCAAAGATCGCGCAGTTCCCCGCGCCCCTTCAGGTGCGGCTCCGGTGGGGGTTGCTCGCGCCGTTCCCCGCGCCCCTGAAAAACGGGGCTGCGCCCCAGTTTTTCGCCCTTAAGGGGCGCGGGGAACGGCGCGGCCCACCCCCACCGTCCCGCACCCGACGAACCGGCGCAGGCCCTTTCAGGGGCGCGGGGAACTGCGCAATCGGTTGGCGCGACCCCCACCGGCCCGCAGATTCAATGGGCGCGCGGTCCCCAGGGGCGCGGGGAACTGCGCAATCTTGTGGCGTACCCCCACCGGCCCGCGGGTCAGTACGCGACGGGCCATCCCGTGGTCCAGGACAGGAGGTTGATGCCTAGTTTGGGTGTGCCGTTGTCCTGGCCGTCGTAGTAGTGGTAAACGATCAGGTCGCCGTCCGAGTCCGCCATGATCGACTGCCCGCCGGGCCCGATGTACCGCCCGTGCGACTCCAGCACCGCCGTCCCGCCGTTGTTCGTCATCGCCACACCGTTCTTGTCGTAGTACGGCCCCGTGACACTGGTGGCCCGCCCGACCTTGACCTTGTACGTGGAACTGGTGCCGGCGCAGCAGGTGTCGTACGACGCGAACAGGTAGTAGTAGCCGTTGCGCTTGACGATGTACGGCGCCTCGACGGCCTTGGTGCCGGTCGGACGGGACGCGATCGAGTAGCGCGTGGTGTTCGTCGAGAGCTGCTTGCCGGTGGACGGGTTGATCTGGATCATTTTCAGCCCGGTCCACCAACTGCCGAAGGACAGCCACCACTTGCCGTCGCTGTCGACGAAGAGGTTCGGGTCGATGGCGTTGTAGTCGCTGGAGGTGGTGGACGTGTAGACCGTCCCGTAGTCGCTCCAGGAGCCCGGCAGCCCGGTCGTCGAACCGGCGAGCCCGATGGCCGACTTGTTCGAGCCGAAGGTCGAGACGGCGTAGTACATCAGGTACTTGCCGCCCGCGTACGAGATGTCGGGCGCCCACGCCTCGGTCGCGTACGACGACCACCAGCCCGGCTTGGTGCCGAAGGCGTCGGAGCCCGCGCTGAAGGCGATCCTGTTCGTCGACGTCCTGTAGCTGAGGCCTCCGCCGGTCGCGTACAGCAGGTACTGCCCGGACGAGGTGCGGATCATCGTCGGGTCGTGCACGACGATCGAGCCGGTGACGGTGCCCGGGTTCGGGTACGCGGACGCGGTGGTGGGGACGAGGGCGAGCAGGATCGCCGCGGGGAGGGCGAGAAGCGCGGTCCTGCGGCCCGTGCGGCGGGGAGTCCTGCTGGAGGTGGGGCTCACGCGGATCCTCCTACGAGTGGGGGGAGTCGAGGCCTCGCCCGTTCGACATCACGGACGCCGGTCATGACTTCGAACGGGCGGGATGACCCCGGAACGTAGAATCGAACCCCTTGCGCGTCAACGGTTCACACAGCCCCGCGCGCCCCGGTAAACGTCGAAAGTCTTTCGGCGTCCCGGCTGTCTCACAACAGACTTGACGCTTCGTCACTTTGCCCAACCCACAGCGCTTCGACAGATTCCGTTTCTACGGTGCCGTGTTCATGACAGACACATCGATCGGACGTCGAACCGTGCTCATCGCCACGGGCGCCACCGCGGCCACTCTGGCCGTCGGTGCCACGCTCCCCGAGGCCCCCACCACGGCCCCCACTACGGCTGCCGACCAGCAGCCGGCCGCCGCCGCGGCCGTCTGCACCCTCACGAAGGAGATGACCGAAGGCCCCTACTACCTCGACGGACAACTCGTCCGCGCGGACATCCACGAGGACAAGACCGGGATTCCGCTCAAGCTCACGCTCACCGTCGTCGACGACGACACCTGCGCTCCGCTCGACAGCGCGCTGGTGGAGATCTGGCACTGCGACGCGCTCGGCGAGTACTCCGGGTTCGTCGGCGGGAACGGGCACAACGAGCCCGACAACGGCAGGTTCCTGCGCGGCGGGGTCCTGACGGGCGCCGACGGCGTCGCGAAGATCACCAGCGTCTACCCCGGCTGGTACCGGGGACGGTGCATCCACATCCACATCAAGGTGCACACCGACGTCACGCTGACCTCCGACGGCTCGTTCGAGGGCGGTCAGGAGCTGCACACCGGGCAGCTGTTCTTCGACGAGGCGATCACCACGAGGGTGGCGGCGGTGCCGGTGTACGCGGCGAACACCGTGCCGCGGACGACGCTCGCGCAGGACGGCATCTACGACGACGGGGGCGCGGCGTCGGGTCTGCTGACCCTGACCGCGCTGGGCAGCACGACGACGGCGGGCTATGCGGGCGCGTTGACGCTGGGCGTCGAAACGTCCTGATCGACCACTCGTCGGCTGCGGGCCGGTGGAGGCGGGCGGCGCAGTTCCCCGCGCCCCTCAAGGGCGAAAAACTGGGGCGCAGCCCCGTTTTCAGGGGCGCGGGGAACTGCGCGAACGGCCCCCACCGGCCCGCAGGTGGCACTCAGCCCCGCCCGCTACGGCTGAGCACGCGCATGCCCGACGCGTCCACGACCCGTACCTGCAGCGACCCGCACCCGCAGCGGGTCCAGACCGTGTGGCCGCCCGCCGTACCGTGCCGGGACACCACCTGGAACGGTTCGGCACGGTCCGGCCATCCGCAGTGCGGGCACGCGTCACGCTGTGCGCTGGTCATCGGGGGCTCCTCGTGTAGTGGGTCGACTGCGGGCGCGTGGGGGCTCGGGGCTGGTCGCGGCCCGCGGCGGAGCCGCATATCGATACGGCCCCGCGCCCCTTGAGGGCACCTTCAGGGTGAAGCCCAGTGACCGTGCACGTCCAGGTTGACTTTCTGGACCTGACCCTTAAGCCTGGGCTTCATGATTGATCTGCGGCGACTCCACGTCCTGCGAGCCGTCGAGCACTACGGCACCGTCACCGCCGCCGCCAGAGCCCTGCACCTGACCACCTCCGCCGCCTCCCAGCAGGTCCGCCTGCTCGCCCGTGAGCTGGGCGTCGTCCTGCTGGAGCCACAGGGCCGCGGCGTACGCCTGACCTCCGCCGCGCGCAGCCTGATCACGCACGCCGACGCCATCCAGGCCCGCTGGGACCAGGCGGAGCTGGACCTGCGGTCCGACCACGACGATCCGGCCGGACTGCTGCGGGTCACCGGCTTCCCGATGGCCGTCTCGGTGCTGATCGCCCCCATGGCGGCCCGGCTGCGCGAACGACACCCCCGCCTCTCCGTCCGCATCCAGGAGGCGGTCGTACCCGAGAGCTTCAACCTGCTCTTCGAGGGCGGGGCCGATCTCGCGGTCGTCGAGGCGACCTCGCGCAACCCCCCGATCAGCGACGCCCGGTTCGACCAACAGCCTTTGCTGGACGACCCGTTCGACCTGGTCGTACCCGACACGCACCGGCTGGCGGGCCGCGAGCGGACGGATCTCGCGGAGGCCGCCCGCGAGGAGTGGATCGCGCCGTCCGAGGACAACCCCTGCCGTCTGCAGGTGCTGTCCGCGTGCGGTGCCGCCGGATTCACCCCCGACATCGTCCACCAGGCCTGGGACTGGAACGTGACGGCCCACCTCGTCGCGCACGGCCTCGGTGTCGCGCTCATCCCGCGGCTCGCCCATCTGACCCCCCACCTGCCGATCACCCGCGTCCGCTGCACGGGCGACCCGCACCGCAAACTCCTCACCTGTACCCGTGCCGGGGGCCATGAGCGCCCGGCCGTCGCGGCGGCCCTCGCCGAACTCCGGGAACTGGCACCCACAGCGGTGGCGTGACCCACAGGGGGGCGCACTAGGGTGCCCCCCTGTCGGACCGTGGTACGCGGGGCAGGGAAGGTGCGTGAGAGCTGTGGGGGTGCCGGGACACGGGGAGGACGTCGACGAACTGCTGCGGCTCGTACGGCGGCAGGGCGACCCGGCGGAGGTACTGGACTGGCTGGGCCGCCGGACCGGGGCGCACGTAGCCTGGATCGGCCGCGAGGGCACGGTCGAGGCGGCCACGGCCGGCTTCCCCCGGCGGATCGCGGACGCGCTGACGGAACAGGTGGAGCGGCTGTCCGGCGGACGGCTGGCCGCGGCCACCACACGGGTCGGCGAGCGGGAGGTACGCCTGGAGGCCTTCGGCGGACGCGAGCCGCGCCCGGTGCTGGTGACGGTCAGCATGTCGCCGCTGCCGCGGGAGGCCGCCGCGCTGGCCTCGCAGGCCGGCGGCATCGTCCACCTGCTGAGCAGGGCGTCGGACGCCGACGGCGGCACCCGCGGATACGAGGCGAAGGCGGCGCAACTGCGGTTCGCGGTCCTGACCGCGCTGCTGGCCGGGGACGTCACCATGGCACGCCGGATGACCACCGGTGACGTACCGCCGCTGCTGAACGCGGAGCGCGTACGCGTCCATCTCCTGCACTGTCCGCCCGCCGACCGCGACCGGCTGACCAGGACCTATCTGGACCCGTCGGGCTATCACGGCCCCGGGCTGATGGTGAACTGCCCGGTCTTCAAAGAGCAGTTGATCTGCCCCGTGGCCGAGGACCCGGAACTGGGCGGCCGGTTCCGGCAGGGCGAGGTGCTGCGGCGGCTCGTCGCGGAGAACCAGGGGTACGCGCTCGGCGTCAGCAGGCCCCATCCGCTCGCCGCCACGGGCGAGGCCTACGGAGAGGCCGTGCACGCCCTCGCCGTCGCCCGCAACTCCCCCGGCCGGCTGGCCGCCTACCGGGGCCGGCCCTCGCTCGTGCACGTACTGCCGCGCCGGGCGGCCCTCGCCTGGGCGCGCGCCCACCTGGAGCCGTTGCAGGCCGTCCCCAAGCCCACCCTGGACGTCGTCCGGCTAGCCGTCACGTTCTCGCGGTCCGGCGTGGCCCGTCTGCTGCACCTCAGCCGCACCACCGTCACGGCCCACTGCCGCCGGGCGGAGGAGGCGCTGGGCGTCGACCTCGGCGAGGTCCGCACCCGGGCCACGCTCGATCTGGCCCTGTCCCTCACGGCGCTCCAGCCCGATCCCGCCGACACCACCCAGGCCGACACGGTCCAACTGGTCGCGCCCCCGCTCGGGGAACTCCTGCGCTCCTCCCCCGCCACCGCGTGGGCGGAACCCTTCCTGCACCCTCTGCGCGACACCCGGCACCACGATCTGTTCCTCACCGTGGAGGCCTGGATCGACGCCAACACCGACGCCCAGCGCACGGCCGCGCGGGTGGGCCTGAGCCGCAACACGGTCCGCGCCCATCTGCGCGCCGCCGAACGCCTCCTCAACCGGGATCTGCTGACCACCGGTTCGGGCGTCCACGACCTCGTGCACGCCCTGCGGGTGACGGGTGGACAGCGTGCACACCCGGCGGCCGAATCTGGCCAGCGTGCACGGTGGTCGGCCGCGGACGTCGCCTCATAACGTGCACAGTGCGCGGCGAATGGCCCACGGGGGAGGTCATTCGCCGCGGTTCACTGGCGTGAGCGGGGCTGTGCCGTGTGGGGTTGCGTCTCGGGTGCGGGCCCGGTGGGGGCTGGGCGCGCAGTTCCCCGCGCCCCTTGGGCGCGCCCTGAGCTCCTTGCGGTGGGCCTGGATCGAGTACGTCAGCGCGCCGGCCCACAGGGCGTACAGGAGGACGTACACACTCACGCTCACCGCGCCCGGCGCCGCCACCCAGTCGCTCCTGAGCAGCGTGCGGACGTTGGTGACGACGATGATTCCGCCGACCGCCGAGCCCAGGACGCGCGGGGGCAGCAGGCGCACCAGCCAGGCCGCGACGGGCGCCGCGATCAGACCGCCGATCAGGAACGCGGCGACCCAGCGCCAGTTCAGGCCCTGGGAGCCGAGGGAGAAGAGGAAGCCGAGGCTGGCGGCGACGGCGACGAGGAACTCGCTGGTGTCGATGGACCCGATGACCTTGCGGGGCTCCATACGGCCGCCGGCCAGCAGCGCGGGCGTACCGACCGGACCCCAGCCGCCTCCGCCGGTCGCGTCCAGGAAGCCGGCGACGAGCCCGAGCGGCGACAGGAACCGCTTGCGCAGCGGCTTGCCGAGATTGCCCTCGGGCAGGCCGCGAAAGGTGAACCGGGACATGACGTACTGCCCGAGCGCCAGCAGGATCAGGGACATCACGGGCTCGGCGACCCCGGTGGACAGCCCGGACAGCACGGTCGCCCCGAGGAACGACCCGACGGCTCCGGGTACGCCGATCCTGAAGACGACCTTCCAGTCCACGTTCCCGAAGCGCCAGTGCGAGGCGCCGGACATCAGGGTCGTCCCGATCTCCGCGAGGTGGACCGTGGCGGAGGCGGCGGCCGGGTTGGTGCCCATGGAGAGGAGCAGGGTGGTCGAGGTCACGCCGTAGGCCATACCGAGGCTGCCGTCCACCAGCTGGGCGCCCAGGCCCGCCAGGGCGAGCAGTACCAGCGTGCGCATCGTGTCCGAGTCCGTCCCGTCGCGGTGCCCCTCCGGAAAGCGCCTGTGAGAGACGGAAGGGACGGACGGGACGCTAGGTGCCCGAACTGAGGATTCCCTGAGCGCGGGATGAGGACGGCGCACAGACAACTCCGGGCCGGGCCGCGGATAAACCACTCCGAGGTGGACTAGCCAACCTCAACACCCTTGTGACTTCCTGGAGTCGAGCGACCACCGTCCGTAACGAGCGGCCGGTGAACGGCGAAAGGACGACGATGACCACTGCCCAGACGGCGGCCACAGGTGACGAGCACTCCGCCCCCTTGATCAGCACGGTCGCGGGGACCGGGGTCGCGGGGTTCAAAGGGGACAACGAGCCCGCTCTCACGGCCCAGTTGAACCGTCCGTACGGGATCGCGGTGGACAGCACCGGCACCCTCTACTTCTCCGACTACAACAACCACCGGGTCCGCAGGATCACCACCGACGGGAAGATCAGCACGGTCGCGGGGACCGGGGTCGCGGGCTACCGCGGGGACAACGGTCCTGCCCTGGCGGCCCAGTTGAACAGCCCGCGCGAGGTGGCGGTGGACAGCGCGGGCGCCCTCTACATCACCGACGCCGGCAACCACCGGGTCCGGAAGATCACCGCCGACGGGACGATCAGCACGGTCGCCGGCATCGGCGTCGCCGGTTTCGCCGGTGACGGCGGCCCCGCCACCGCCGCCCGGTTGAACTACCCGTTGGGGGTGGCGGTGGACAGTGCGGACACCGTCTACATCTCCGACCACACCAATCACCGGGTCCGGAAGATCACCGCCGACGGGACGATCAGCACGGTCGCGGGCACGGGCACCGCGGGCTTCAGGGGAGACGACGGGCCCGCCGTCGCGGCCCAGTTGAACCGCCCGTACGCGGTGGCGGTGGACGGCGCGGGCACCCTTTACATCACCGACGGCTCGAACAACCGGGTCCGGAAGATCACGGCCGACGGGACGATCAGCACGGTCGCCGGCATCGGCACCGCGGGCTTCGCCGGTGACGACGGTCCGGCGGTCTCGGCCCGGCTGAACCTTCCCCTGGGAATCGTGGTGGACAGCACCGGCGCCCTCCACATCTCCGACTACAACAACCACCGGGTCCGGAAGATCACCGCCGACGGGACGATCAGCACGGTCGCGGGCACGGGCACCGCGGGCTTCGGCGGCGACGACGGTCCCGCCTCCTCGGCCCAGTTGAGCAACCCGTTCGGGCTCGCCATGGACTGCGTCGACACCCTCTACATCGCCGACCACCTCAACAACCGGGTGCGGAAGATCGGGTCGGCGAAGATGGCCGGGCTGCCCGAGTCGGGCACGGTCGTCTCCTGGGCCAACGTCCGGAGCAGACTGCGGATGGGGGTGCTGCGGGAATCCACCAAGGACGGCGCCGAGATCCACCAGTCCCTCGCCGCCCCCCGGGACCACCAGCGGTGGCGGCTGGTCGCGGCGGGTCAGGACAACGGCGACGTCCTGTACCGGATCGAGAACGTGCGCAGCGGCAAGGTCCTGGAGGTCGTCGAAGCGCAGGAGAGGCCCGGGGCGGTCATCGCGCAGCGCGCCTACGAGGGCGTGGACGCCCGCCATCAGCAGTGGCGGCTGATCCCGGTGGGCCCGGTGACCGACACCCCGCGGGTGTACGAGATCGCGAACCGCAACAGCGGTCTGCTCCTCCAGGTCGACACCAACGCCCGCGCGGCGATCAGGCAGCACGGCGCGGAGGGCGGCCACCGGGACCGGCAGTGGCAGTTGCTCCCCGTATGACGCCCGAGGGGCCAGGGGCGACCTCACCCCTGGCCCCTCGGACCCTGACGGCCCGGACCCTGGCCCTACTGCGAACCGGACGGCTTCTCGGCGGTGGCCTTGGGCGCCTTGGGGGGCTCCGCGGCCTTGGGCGCCTCGGGAGGCTTGGGAGGCTTGGTGAAGTCGCTCTTCTTCGGCCTGCTCTCCAGGTCCTCGTCCTTCTGGAGGCCGCTGTGCTCCGTCACCGTCGCGCTCGACTCCCGCATGCCGTCGGCCGCCGCCGTGGACACCGAGCCGGGATCCCGCGCGTACTCGGCCTGCGCGCCGGCCGACGCCTGGGTGGCCCGGACGAAGGAGCCGAGGAAGCCCAGGACGACCCGCGCCTCGGGCGACTGCTCCCGCACGACCTTCGCCCGGGAGGAGGCCCCGTGGATCGCGCTCGTGAACAGGCTCGTGCTCGTGTCGTCGTACGTGTCGTCGGTGGAGTCCTCGAAATCGACGCCCGCTCCCGGCTGCGGCCGGTCGCCGCCGGTGATCACGGAGAAGAGCCCCGCGCCCTGGCTCGCGGAGTCGAAGATGTTGTGGAACACCATGGTCGTCGCCCCTTGTCGTCGTCCGAGTGGTCAGGGCTGCTTGTGCAGCGCCCGCGGGCTGTCGGTCAGGCTCTCGCCTTCGAACATCGTGTGGTGGACCTCCAGATCGGAGACGACCTCGGCCAGCCCCTTCATCCGGAAGCCGCCGCCCGCCAGGCCGATGTCGCCGATGTCACGGGCCACCACCAGATCGAGGCCGGGGTAGTCCCCGGACTGCGGAGGAGACAGGACCGCCACCGGCACGTCGTACTTCACCGCGAGCAGACCGCCGAACGTCACCGGGATCTCGTAGGAGTACTGCTTGCGGCACCGCCGCTGCGTGGCGATGGTCTCGACGCGGGAGTCCGGCGGGACCTGGCCGGAGATCTGCGACTTCGAAGCCCAGCTGGTGGTGAGGGAGCCGCCGACGGAGGCCGAGATGCCGAGCAGCAACGAGGCGTTGAGCGTCGCGCTGCCGGTGGCGCTGCCCTGGGTCGTGAAGGCCACCGAGTTCGTCACCGCGCTCGCCACGGAGTTCGTCGCCGCGTTCCGTACGCTCGTCTCGGTGGTGTTGGCGTTGTCCACCCCCATGTTGTCCTTGCTGTTCTTGTTGGTCATCGTGTTCGCGTTCTTGTTCGCCATCTCGTTCTGGAGCTGCGCCTGGAGCTGCGCCTGAAGGTCCAGCTTGAGCTGGTTCTGCAGCATCAGCTGGAGCTGCGCGCTGACGCTGCCGCCGAAGGTGAGTTTGGCCTCGCCCTGGAGCGACCAGGTGACCCCGTTCGACACGGTGAAGTCGACCGAGTCGGTGAAGGTCATCGGGGACGTCTGGCTGCGGTTGACGTAGGTGCGCGAGGAACTCGTGTCGGGCGGGGGCCGGCTGATGTCGCTCCGCTCCTCGATCAGTGGCTCCCCGAGGTTCATGTAGGCGAGCCAGCCCCGTTGGAACGCGGACCCGGGGAAGGCGCCGAAGCTCGACTTGTTCACGGAGAACCCGACGGGCCTGTGCCGCACCCCGTAGTCGTCGACGTAGACCAGGTCGGGGTGGTCCAGGATGGACTGCCAGGTCTGCTGGATGTTGAGTTCCCGCAGGTTCTTCTTCGTCAGCGGCCGGCGCTTGGCGCGGTCCAGATTGTACGCGTTGGAAGGCATTCCCTGTCCTCAGCTCATCGCGGTCGAAACGTGCTCGATAAAGTGCAGGAACAAGTCCGCACACGTTCCGAAAAGCGAAGTTAGCACGGGCCATATTCTCTGTGAAGACACCTTCGCGCATCTTGCTCAATCGAGTGATAAAGACTCGCACACTGTCGTCAACTCGCCGCCGAACGCGGTACTTTGAAGCACCGCCGACCATGCGAGAGACGACCCCACAATCCCGTCATCGATCACTTTGAGCTGGGCATTTACCGCTCGCCGAGCTTTCCCTTCGATGGCCCATCAGCTTTCGAAGCGGTATTTATCGAATGCCATTCGGCGTGCGGTAATACCGCGCAAAAATCCACTGCGTTGAGCGTCCGACACACTGTTTCTGCACATCCAGAAAAGGTGAGGTTTCCGCGATGTACACCCAAGAGCGCACGACGATGTCGAATTTGGTGGTCGGCGGCCCCGTGGCGGTGAACAGCTACGACAACGCGATCGTGGCTGCACTGGTCGAGAATCGGCCGGTCATGCTCGTCCACGCCTTCAACGGCGGCTATCTGCGGCCCGTCGAGCTGAAGGAGGAGAGCCATGACAAGGGGGTCAAGCTGGCCACCGCCCTCGACCCCGCCACCAAGGAGGCGCAGGGCCACCTCTGGTACGTCACGCCCGCCGGCTTCTTCGGGCAGCGCCCGCTGTACTGCGTCGAGAGCGCCGCGGGCCAGGTGTCGGCCAAACCCGCCCCACCCACGGGCGACGCCGGCGCCGGACGCGGCGACGACGGGCGGGGCGACGACGGCGTACCGAAGCCGCGGCGCAGGCGCATCACCGTGCATCAGGAGGCCCCGAAGAGCACGGCCGACACCGTCCAGGTCGGTCTTCCCGACAAGGTCGGCGACAAGTGGCGCGGGAAGAACGGCGCGCCCGAGGACACCCAGCTCTGGGTCGTCACGGTGACTCCGTGGGGCGGGATCACCTTCGTACCGATCACTCACCCCGACGCCATCCTCGGCTTCAAGGACCACGCGGTGACGGCCGACAGCGAGGTGCGTCTGACCTACAACTGGGGCGGGGACTTCACGGGGACGGTCATCAACACGTTCTATCCGCGGCTGCCCAACGAGTGGAACGTGCCGTACCACCACGTCTTCACGTGATCCCCGGCCACCGCCGCACCCGCACCCGCACCCGCACCCGCACCCGCACCCGCACCCGCCGTACCAGTACCCGTACCCGCAGGTCCCGCACCCGCCCGAGCCGACGCCCGCGCCGCCTGGAAGAGGCACCACGATGCCCGTGCCCACGGAAGAACTCACACTGGAGATCATCAACGCCGCCACGGGGAAGACCCTCGGCGCCAAGGCGGCGCCGAGCCCGGACGGGGCGCTCGTCGTCCGCGACTTCCCCGCCGACGGCCCGAGCCCGGAACAGTGGCGACTCACCCCCGTGCAGCCCGCGCAAGGCGGGCCGGGCGGCCGACCACCGGACGACCAGGCGTATGTGATCCGCAACGCGGTCAGCGGCAAGGTGCTCGACAACCCCGCCGCCGCCGACCGCGGCGTCCGCCAGTCGGACGCCGCCGCCGGCAAGAAGGGCCAGCAGTGGCGCGTCGTCCCCGTCGAGGGCGAGGCGGGCCTCTACTTCATCGAGGGCGCGACCGACGGTGCCGTTCTCGACCTCGCCGACCCCACGGGCCCCACCCGCCCTGCCGGTCCCACCGGACCCGCCGGCCTCGGCTACGAGGGCACCCGGGTCGTCCTGCGGGAGTACGACGACAGCGCGGAGAGCCAGCGGTGGCGGTTCGGCCCGGCCGAACCCGAGCGCGTCAGCGACCCCGTGCTGCGCTGGTCGCCGCTGAGCCACTGGAACGGCCGCCGGTCCTGGCGGCTGGCCCGCTCGGCGGCGCTGCGTCCGGCACCCGGCGCGACGCCCTCCTTCAGCGACATGCTGCTGGTCCTCGAACGGTTCGGCGGCGACCAGGACGCCGGGGGGTGGAAGAGCGACGGCCCCCACGGTTCCTGCGGCGGAGATCCGGGCTGGTGGGCCGGGCTCGGTGCGCGGTTCCCTGCCGACACCACGGGAGCGGGGGGCGCGGACCTCGTAGGGCTCAAGCCCGGGAAGGGGGCGGTGACGTCGGCCGGCAGAGGCGACGGGACGTTCGAGGACGACGAACGCGTCCTGCACCAGCCGGCGCCCTCCCCGAGCCCCATGGACCTGTGGACCCTCGTGGACACGACGGGTGACGGAAAGCCCGACGTCGTCGTGCTGGCCGCCGACGGAGTCCGGGTGTCGCCCCAGGGCGAGGGCGGGACGTTCGCTCCCCCGGGCGGCAAGCTGGTCCTCAAGGCGTTCGGGCACGGCCGGCAGGCGGGCGGGTGGCTCGCCGACGAGCATCCCCGGTTCCTCGCGGACACCACCGGCGACGGCAGGCTCGACGTCGTCGGCTGCCACGAGGACGGCGTCTGGGTGTCCCTCCAGGACGAGGAGGGCGCGTTCGCACCGATCGCCGACGGGGACGAACCGGTCCTGCGGGCCTTCGGCCACGGCGAGGAGGCGGGCGGCTGGCTCGCCGGCAGACATCCCCGGTTCCTCGCGGACACCACCGGCGACGGCAGACTCGACGTCGTCGGCTGCCACGAGGACGGCGTCTGGGTGTCCCTCCAGGACGAGGAGGGCGCGTTCGCCGATCCCCTGTACGTCCATGACGACTTCGGAGTCGACCAGGGGTGGAGCTCGGTCGCGGAGCACCCCCGGTTCCTGGTGGCGACGACCGACGGCGGGGCGGTGGACATCGTCGGGTTCGGCCCGCTGGGCGTCGTCGTCTCACGCGGGCGCGGCGACGGCACGTTCGCGCCCGCGGAGCTCGTCCTGAACGACTTCGGGCTCGCCCAGGGGTGGACGGGCGAGAAGCACCTGCGGCTCCTCGCCGACGTCACCGGCGACGGCATCCCGGACATCATCGGCTTCGGCGACGAAGGCGTCTGGGTGTCGCACAACCGGGGCGACGGCCGGTTCGAGCAGGCCCAACTGGTGTGCCGCGGGTTCGGGTACGGCGAGGACGCGGGCGCCTGGCGGGTCGGCCGCCATCCCCGCTTCCTCGCCGACGTCACCGGTGACGGGCGCGTCGACATCGTGGGCTTCGGCGGTCCGGGCGTGTACGTGGCCCGCAACCTCTTCCGGCGCTTCAGGACCCGGTAGGCCCCGGGCCCGCGTCAGCCACCTGCCCGGCTCCGCCCTGCCGCCGTACGCGGCAGGGCGGAGTGCTCGACCCTGAAGTCAGGGCGTGTCAGGTCGTGTCGGGTTGTTTCAGCTCGCGTCAGGTCAGGCGGATCACGTTCCAGGAGAGGGGTTCCAGGGTGGTGGTGAGGGTGCCGTTCTGCAGAGTGGTGCCCGTGACCTCGTGCGGGACCACCCGTTCCGGTTCGTCCAGGGTGTTGCGGGCGTCCGGGTCCGTGTCGGACAGGGCGCTGTGCTCCACCACCGCCGTCAGGCCAAGCGAGCCGAGCGACACCTCCAGCGGCAGTGCGTCCGTCCGGCCGCGGTTGACGGCGAAGACGGTGACCGAGCCGTCCTCGGCCCGTACCGCGGTCGCGTGCAGCAGGTCCGTCTCGCCGTACTTCGCCGTCTCGTACGTCGGCGAGTCCACGCGTACGTCGAGAACCTGGCCCCGCCCGTACCGCGAGGCCTGGGAGAACGGGAAGAACGTCGTCTGGCGCCAGGCCGGGCCGCCCGGCTCGGTCATGATCGGCGCGATGACGTTGACGAGCTGGGCCAGACACGCGATCGTCACCCGGTCCGCGTGCCGCAGCAGCGCGATGAGCAGGGAGCCGAAGACGACCGCGTCGGTGACGTTGTAGTTGTCCTCCAGGAGCCGGGGTGCCTCCGGCCAGTCCAGCGGGTTCCGTTCGGCCTCCTCCTGGGTCCTCGACAGGTACCAGACGTTCCACTCGTCGAAGGAGAGGTTGATCCGCTTCTTCGACTTCAGCCGCGCGCCGATGTGGTCGCAGGTGGCGACCACGTTCTCGATGAACGACTCCATGTCCACGGCGGAGGCCAGGAAGGAGTCGACGTCGCCGTCGTGCGGCTCGTAGTAGGCGTGCAGGGAGATGTGGTCGACCAGGTCGTACGTCTCCTTGAGGACCGTCGCCTCCCACTCGGCGAAGGTGTCCATGGACTGGCCGGAGGAGCCGCAGGCGACGAGTTCGACGCCCGGGTCGATCTGACGCATGGCGCGGGCCGTCTCGGCGGCGACGCGGCCGTACTCCTCGGCCGTCTTGTGCCCCGTCTGCCAGGGGCCGTCCATCTCGTTGCCGAGGCACCACATGCGGATGGCGAAGGGGTCCTTGTCGCCGTGCGCGATCCGCAGGTCGGACAGGGCCGTGCCCGACGGGTGGTTGGCGTACTCCTGGAGTTCCAGGGCCTCGGCGACGCCCCTCGTGCCGAGGTTGACCGCCATCATGGGCTCCGCCTGCGGGCCCAGCTTCTTGAGGAACGCGATGTACTCGGACAGGCCGAAGCGGTTCGTCTCCGTCGAGCGCCAGGCCAGGTCCAGGCGGCGGGGGCGGTCCTCGGCGGGGCCCACCGAGTCCTCCCACTTGTAGCCGGAGACGAAGTTGCCGCCGGGGTAGCGGATCGTGGTGACGCCCAGTTCCTTCACGAGGTCCAGGACGTCCTGGCGGAGGCCGGCCGCGTCCGCGGTGGTGTGTTCCGGCTCGTAGATGCCTGTGTAGACGCAGCGGCCCAGGTGTTCCACGAAGGAGCCGAAGAGGCGGGGGTTCACCTCGCCGACCGTGAAAGCGGGGTCGAGGGTGAAGCGTGCCTTTTCTTGCATGGTGCCTTTTCGCCTTTCGGGGTGGGTGGCTTGGGTTGCGTCGGCGGGTGCGGGTGCGTTGTGGCTGGTCGCGCAGTTCCCCGCGCCCCTAGGAGGTGGGTGGCTGATGTGCGTCAGCGGTGCGGGCACGTGGGGCTGGTCGCTCCCACGCGGCGGAGCCGCACATGTCACGGCCCCGCGCCCCTTGGGGGCCAAAGGCCCCCCGGGTCAGACGACTTGGGGCCAGCCCTCTTTGGACCAGGTGAGGCGGTTGAGGGCGAGCTTCGGGGTGCCGGCGTCCTCCGCGTCGTAGTAGTGGTATGCCAGCCAGGTCCGGACGCCGTCCTTGAAGACCGACTGGCCGCCCGTGCCGATGTATCTGCCGTGGCCCGCCAGGAGCAGGTCGCCGCCGCCCTGGAGAAGGGGGGTGCCGGTGCTGTCCACGTACGGGCCCGTGATCGAGGCCGATCGGCCGACCCGGATCTTGTACGTGCTGTTCACACCCGCGCAGCACGCGTCGTACGAGGCGAAGAGGTAGTGGAAGCGGCCGTGCCTGACGATGTACGGGCCCTCTACCGCGTACGGGGCGTCGGGGCGGGTCGCCAGGTGGTGGACCGTCGTGCCGGGGACGGCCTTTCCGGTGGCCGGGTCGAGTTCGACCATGCGGATGCCGGTCCAGTACGAGCCGAACGCCATCCACAGCTTGCCGTCGGCCCGGGTGATCGCCGGGTCGATGGCGTTCCAGGTGTCGGTGGTCTCCGAGGTGAACACCTTGCCGTGGTCCGTCCAGGTGCCCGGTCTGCCGGACCCGGAGGTGGCCACGCCGATCGCGGAGTGGTTGGTGCCCCAGGAGGAGACCGCGTAGTAGAGCCAGTAACGGCCCGCGCGGTAGGAGATGTCGGGGGCCCAGGGGTCGCCGGTGGCGTTGTACTCGTACCACCAGGACGGGGGTTCCGCGAAGGCGTTGCCCGCGTCGTCCCAGTGGGTGCGGTCCTTCGACAGGCGGGCGCCGATGATCCCGCCGGTCGAATAGGCGACGTACGCACCGGACTTGAGGCGGATGACGGTCGGGTCGTGGATGATCTGCTGGCCGGTGAGGGGCACGGGGTCCGGGTACTCGGCCGCCTGTGCCGTCGCCGGGAGCAGGGCCAGGACGGCCGCGGCGAGTACCGCGACGAGTCTGAAGCGCTTCAACTGGTAGCTCCTTGAGGGGAGTTACGGTGCAGGAGGGGTACGGGACCTACTGGCCCGCCAGGCCCGTGTGCGCGACGCCCGCCACGATCTGGCGCTGGAAGAAGACGAAGACGATGATCAGCGGCAGGCCCGCCATCAGGCCGCCCGCCATGAGCTGGGCCCACTGGATGCCGTAGGAGTTCATGACGGTCGCGATGCCGTTCGGCATGGTCATCAGGTCGGGGTTGTTGGTCACCATGTACGGCCACAGGAAGTTGTTCCAGGACGCGATGAAGGTGAAGATGCCGACCGCGGCCAGGGAGGGGCGGGACAGCGGGAGCACGATGGTGAAGAAGACCCGCCAGCGGCCCGCGCCGTCGATGAAGGCCGCCTCCTCCAGTTCGTGCGGGATGCCCTGGAAGAACTTGTAGAGGATGTAGACCATCGCGGCGGGCGCGCACTGCGGCAGGATCATGCCCCAGTAGGTGTCGACCATCCCCATCTGCTGGACGGTGGTGAAGAGCGGGACACCGAGGACGGCCGGGGAGACCATCAGACCGGTCATGACCAGGCCCAGCAGGGCCTTCTTGCCGCGGAACTCGGTGCGGGCGAAGCCGTATCCGGCGAGCGCGCTGACGCTCAGCACCACGAACGTCACGCACACCGAGACGACCAGCGAGTTCACGAACCAGTTGGTGATGTTGCCGGTCTCGAAGATCGCCGACCAGGCCTGGGTCGTCCACTCCTTCGGCAGCCAGTGCGTCGGCACCTCGACGGCCTCGGTCTCGGACTTGAGCGAGGTGAACAGCGCCCAGAGGAGCGGCGCGAGGAACACCACCGAGACGGCCGTGGCGAGCAGCGTGAGCACGATCTGGCTGGGCGTCCAGGGCTTGCGGTCCTTCGCGCGTATCCGCGTCTCGTCGGGGGTCTGTGCTGCGGCGGTGGTCATCGGCCGCCCTCCTCACGGTTGCGGAGCAGCCACATCCGGGCGAGGGCGACGGCCGCGATGATCACGAAGAAGATGATGGAGATCGCGGAGGCGTAGCCGACGCGGTAGCTGGTGAAGCCCTCTTCGAGGGTGTACTGCACGAAGGTGCGCGTGGAGCCCTCCGGCCCCGGCAGGAAGTCCATCATCACCACGGCCTGGTCGAAGACCTGGAGCGAGGCGAGGATCTGCAGGGCGAGAACGAGACCGGTGATGTTCCGCAGCATCGGCAGGGTGATGTGGACCATGCGGTGCCAGGCGTTCGCGCCGTCCAGCTTCGCGGCCTCGTAGAGGTGGGCGGGGATGCCCTGGAGGGCGGCGAGGTAGAGCAGGAAACTGAAGCCGACCGTCCACCACAGGGTGCAGACGACGACGGCGAGCATGGCGTACGACTTGTCGGTCAGCCATGCCGTCTCGATGCCGAGGACGTGGTTGACCATGCCCGTGCCGGGGTTGAACAGCCACTGCCACAGGTTGGCGGCGACGGTGGACGGCAGCAGGAACGGGGCGAAGAAGCAGAGCCGCCACAGCCATTTCCCGCGCTCGATGTGGTGGGCGAGCATCGCGAGGAGGAAGGCGAGGACGGTGATGCAGGGCACCACCAGGAGGGTGAAGTAGGCGCTGTGGCCCAGTGATTCCCAGACCAGCGGGTCGTCCAGGGCCTCGCGGTAGTTGTCGAGGCCGATGAAGTTGGTGGCGTCGCCGGAGATGTTGGCGTCCGTGAAACTGAGGTAGAGGCCGCGCAGCAGCGGCCAGATCACGAACAGCGCGAACAGCACGAGGAACGGGGCGACGAACCAGGCGCCGTGCTGGAAGCCCTGCTTGCGGCGGACGGTCGCGGTGTCCGCCACCGTCCTCGTACGCGCCGGAGTGATGACGGTCCCTGCGCTGGTCGTCGTCATGCGATCGCACCTCCCTGCGCGGCGGTCCTGCCGTCCATGGGGTTCTTCGAGGCGAGCAGCTCGGTGAGCGTGCTCTTCATGCTGCGGGCGGCGGCGTCCGGCTTGGCGGAGCCCACCGTGGAGGAGACGACGATCGGGCCGACGCGCTGGGCGAGGATGCCGGTGGACCCGGCGAACCACACCTTCGGCTCGGTGGCCTGGTGGTCCATCGCCGAGACGTACTCGCTCTGCGGGTTCATCTTCTTGTACGCGGCCGAGGACAGGGTCGGCGTGTAGGCGGGGATGTGGCCGCCGGCCGCCCACTGCTGGGCGTGCTGGACGATGTAGGCGGCGAGCTGGTGCGCGCCCTCGTTGGCGGTTCCGCCGCGGTCGGCCTGGTGCGGCAGGACGAAGGAGTGCGACTCGGCGTGGGTCGCCTGCTTGCCGAAGACCGGGGGCAGCGGGGTGGCGCCGTACTCGATCTTCGCGCCGTCGAAGACGGGCACCGACCAGTTGCCCTCCCAGACGAACGGGCCGCCGTTGACGAACTGTTCGGCGCCCGCGCCGCCCGCGAAGCCCGGGTTCACATAGCCGTCGGTGAGGTGCCGGCGCAGGAACTCCAGCACCTGCGTGGCCTTGTCGGTGTCGAAGGTGACCTCGGTGTTGGCGTCGTCGAACCAGGTGCCGCCGAGCTGGGTGTAGAACGCGACGAAGAACCACCACTGGAAGTTCTGGTCGCTGGACCACATGCCGATGGTCTGCAGGCCCTTCTTGGTGGCCTTCTTGGCCTCCTTCAGGACGTCGAACCACTCGTCGACGGAGGTGACCGGCACGATGTGGCCGTCGTCGCCGAGCAGGCCCGCCTTCTTCAGCACGTCCTTGCGGTAGAAGCAGAGCTGGACGTGGATGTCGAGAGGGAGCGCGTAGAGCTTGCCGCCGATGACGGCGCGCTTCCACAGCTCGGGGTTGAAGTCCGCCTCCCGCACGCCGTACTTGGCGAGCAGGTCGACGTCCCAGGGGTCCAGGAGCCGGCCCGGCGAGAAACCGGTGACCCGGCCCAGGTGCATGACACCCAGGTCGGGGGCCCGGTTGCCCGCCGCCGCCATGGCCAGTTTGGTGTAGAAGGGGCTCCCCCACTGGAGGGTCGAGTCCTTCACGTCGATGTCCGGGTTCGCCTCACGGAAGGAATCCAGCATCGCGATCATGTTGTAGCCGTCGCCGCCGCTGAAGAGGTTCCAGTAGCGCACGCGGGTGTCAGCACCGGAGGTGAGTGCGTCCGCTCCGGTGCCGAGCGCGGCGAATCCGAGGCTGCCCGCGACCGTCACGCCGCCGAGTCCCGCCAGGAGCTGCCTGCGATTCAGGCCAGGTCGTCCCATGCCCTGCCCCATCTGTTCGAGATGTCCCCGTCGGAGATTCCTCTGGAGATTCCGTTCGAGATTTCGATTGGTGCTCGTAACTTCGAACGGACCGTAGATAGGAAGCGCTTACTCGTCAATGGTTCGCGCAGGAATTTCCCTGTGGATACCTGTGGACACCCGTGAGCGACCGGCGGTCGGGGGCTCAAGTGGGACGAAGGCCCTGGAACGTCCCCGCCGCGGTGAAGGCGTCGGTGATCGGCGCGACGAGTGCGGCCAGGCGGCGGGCGCCCGCGTCGCCGATCGGCGCCCAGAGTGCGGCGCAGTGTTCGTCCGTCTCCGCCTCGATCCGCTCGCGGGCCGCGCGGCCGGTGTCGGTGAGGGTGGCGGTGGCGGTGGCTTTCGTGGTGTCGGAGTTGAGCCAGCCGCGTGCCGTCAGGCGTGCCGTCGCCGCGGACCACTCCTCGTCGTCCCACCGGCGGGTCGTCCGCGCGAGAGCCGCCGGGAGGCCGCCCGTCGCCGTGTGCAGCACCAGGCAGTCGCACGGCCCGATGCCGTTGTCCGCGAGCACGACGAGGTGTGCGTCGCCGCGCCACTCGCGTACCACCGTGATCTGCTGCCAGAGCGCGACCAGCGGATCCGGCGGCAGCGCGACGGACGCGTTCGCGGCGGCCAGCGCCTTGCCCGCGTAGTCGGCGCCGGCCACGACCGGGTCGATCAGTGCTCGCGCCTCGGCGAGTCGACCGTCCGTCATACGTACGCCCACCCGCCGCATCGCCCGCCCGACGGCCCGGAAGCGGGCCGCCTGCCACCGCTCGGGCGGCGCCGCGTCCCACACGCCGTCCATGGCCCGGACCGCCCGGGGGCTGAAGTTGTAGAAGGCCGCGAGCGTGACCTGCCACGGAACCGCGCCCATCGCGGCCGACCGGAACGCCAGGTACGCCGGTCCGCGGTCGGTCACACCCAACTCGGCCGCCTCCCGGGCTCCTTCGGGGACGAGGTAGGTGAACAGATGGGCCGCGCTGACGGCGTGGCCGACTTCGCGGACGGCTTCGAGGTCCATCACCGTCACCTCTCCTGCGAGGTGGGTCGGCGCCATCAGTCGGAGGTCCCGGCAGGGGCTTCCGCAGCGACTTCCGCGGGGGCTTCCGCGGGGGTCTCGGCGGAGGCGGTCAGGACCGCGCGGCCGAGGATGTGGCCGGCCATGGTGAAGCCGAGGACGGCCGGGGTGGCGTCGGCCGGGACGCCGATGACGGCGGTGTCGAGGGCGTGCACCACGACGAAGTAGCGGTGCGGACCGTGCCCGGCGGGTGGGGCGGCGCCGATGTAACGGGCCACGCGGGCGTCGTTGGGCAGTTGGTACGCACCTTCGGGCAGGCCCGAGCCCGTGTCGTCACCGGCACCCTCGGGCAGTTCGGTGACCGTGGCGGGGAGGTCGGCGACCGCCCAGTGCCAGAACCCGGAGCCGGTGGGGGCGTCGGGGTCGTACACGGTGACGGCGTAGCTCCTGGTGCCGTCCGGGGCGCCGCTCCAGGACAGCTGCGGCGACATGTCCTTGCCGCCGGGCAGGCCGGAGGAGTGCTGCTCGGGCGGCCAGGCGGCTCCGTCGGCGACGGTCGTGCTGGTGACGGTGAAGAAGGGGACCTCGGGGAGGCGGACGAAGGGGTCGTTGGTGGTCACGTGCTGGTCCTTTCGAGGATGCGGGTCGCTATACAATCGACAGTAACACCAATAATCGATTATCTGGCACATCATCTATGCTGAGGTCATGACTGACACGTCGCCTCGGCCCCCGGCCCCCACCGGGAAGCAGATGCTCTCCGAGCAGGTCCACGCACACCTGCGGGACGCGATCATGCGCGGGGACTTCGCCCCGGGGGACGCCCTCAAGCCGCAGGACCTGGCGAAGAAGGAGGGCGTGAGCCTGGCCGTCACGCGCGAGGCGCTGGTGCGGCTGGTCGGAGAGGGGTTCGCCGACCGGCTGCCCAATCGCGGGTTCACGGTCCCGTCGTTCTCGGACCGCCGCTGGCAGGAGATCGCGGAGGCGCGCAGGACCATCGAACCGGTCGTCCTGCGCATGTCCGTGGAGCGCGGCGACCTCGACTGGGAGGCGCGCGTGCGGGCGGCCCACCATCGGCTGGCCCGCACCCCGGCGTTCGCGCCGGAGGAGGGTGAGTACTACACCGCCGCCTGGGCCGAGGCCCACCGGGCCTTCCACCGCACGCTGCTGGAGGGGTGCGGCAACCCCACGCTGCTGGAGACCTTCGACCGCCTGTGGACCGCGAGCGAGCTGGCCCGCCGCTGGTCGGCGCACCGCAATCCGGGCCGGGACGCCACGAAGGAGCACCGCAGGCTGGAGGAGGCGGCGCTGGCCCGCGACGCCGACACCGCGGCGGCGGTCCTGGTCGAGCACCTCACCATGACGGCCGCCGCACTGACCGACGGAACCGACGGGACCGACGGTTCAGAGCAGGGGAGCTGAGCCCCGCCCGGAGTCCGGGCGGGGTGAGCCGACAGCCATCAACTGCCGGCCGTCAACCGTCAGCCGGCGAAGGCCGGTTGGGGCAGGCCCTGTCCCGCGCCCGGAACGACGAGCACCGAGCCCGCGAGCGGGTGCGGGGCCTCCAGGCCCGTACGGGCTGTCGTGATGTACAGGTCGGTCAGGTCGGCGCCGCCGAACGCGCAGGCCGTGGGGCGCGGTACGGGGAGTTCGACGACGTGGTCCAGCTCGCCGGACGGGGTGTAGCGGCGGATGGCTCCGCCGTCCCACAGGGCGACCCAGACACAGCCGTCGGCGTCGACGGTGAGCCCGTCGGGGAACCCGTCCCCCTCTTCGATGACCGCCAACTGGCGCCTGTTGCTCACCTGTTGACCGTCGACGTCGAAGACGTCGATCCGTCGTGTCGGCGAGTCGATGTAGTACATGAGGCGGCCGTCGGGACTCCAGCCCGTGCCGTTGCTCACCGCCACGTCGTCGAGGACGGTCTCGGCGGAGCCGTCCGGGGCGACCCGGGTGAGCGTGCCGCCGCCCGGCGCCTCGTCGTAGCGCATGGTGCCCGCCCACAGGGAACCGTCGGGGGCGACCGCCGCGTCGTTGGCCCGGCGGCCGGGGACGACCTCTCGGCGCAGCCAGCGGAATTCCTGCGGATCACCGGCAGGGGTGTCGGCGCGGCCCCCGGCGGGGCTGTCGCCGGGAGCCGCGACGGAGTCCGGGCCGTACAGGCCGATCCCGTCGCGGAGGTTGACGACCAGGCCGCCGCCCACCCGGGGCTTGGCGGCGCCCACGTGCTGCTCGGTGGCGAGTACCGTGCGCCGGCCGGAGACCGGGTCGTACGTGAACACCCGGGACCCGAGGATGTCGATCCAGATCAGCCGCTGGGCGTCCGCGTCCCAGGTGGGGCCTTCCCCGAGGGCCGCCTCCGCCCGGACGGCCACCTCGTACGCGTGCGTCCCCGACGGCCGGCGCGTCATCCGACACTCCGGTGCCCAAGCCGCTCCGACAGCTCGGCCGCACCCTTGGCGGCGAGCCCTTCCAGTTCGACCTTGCGGTCCTCGCTCCACCGGATCATCGGCACGGAGATCGACAGCGCCGCCACGACCTGGCCCGTGCGGTCGCGCACCGGTGCGGCGATGCAGCTGACGTCGGGGTTCGACTCCCGGCTCTCCACCGCGATGCCGCGGGCGCGGATCTCGACGAGGGCCTCGCGCAGGGCGCCCGGTTCGGTGATGCTGTTCGGCGTCATCCGGATCAGGTCGGCGTCGTCGGGGATCCGGGAGGTCAGCTCCGGCTCGGACAGCGAGGCGAGCAGCATCTTGCCCACGGAGGTGCAGTGCGCGGGGAGGCGGCGGCCGGCGGCGGACACCATGCGTACGGCGTGCGTGGAGTCGACCTTGGCGATGTAGATGACGTCCGTGCCCTCCAGGATCGCCACGTGCACGGTCTCGTCGCAGGTCTCCGCGACGGACCGGGCGACCTGCTGGCCCTCGGCGGCGAGGTCCAGCTGCTCGGAGTAGCGGCTGCCGAGCTGGTACGGCCGCACGCCGAGCCGGTAGCGTCCGGGCTGCCCCGGTACGGGCGTGATGTACGAACGTGCGGCGAGTGTCGTCACCAGTTCGTGGACGGTGGTGCGCGGCAACTGGAGCCTGCGCACGATGTCGGGGGCGGAGAGTGTGCCGTCCCCGTCGAGGAAGAGCTCAAGTATGTCGAGAGCCCTGGTTACGGCAGGTACGAGGCGTCCCACAACTGGCCCCCTCCCTTATGTTCGAAATTTCAACAGCCGATCGGCATAGCGAACACAGGCTACTCACACGGGTTGGGCGGGGCAATGGGCGCGCGACCGAGGGGTGCGCCGGACCCTCTTTCTGGAGGCCCACGGATGGGCTCTGAAGGCCCACGGGTGGACTGCCGTAAACGGGTGGGTGGGCGGGAGAGAGGCTGGTTCAGCGGCGGGTGCGGGGGTCGCCCAGTTCGCCCCGGAGGCGCTGCGCCCGGAGCACCAGTTCCAGCTCGAAGCGCCGGTCGGGGTCGTCGACCTCGTCCCCCCACAGCTCCCTGATCTGCCGAAGGCGATACCGTACGGTCTGCGGATGGACCCCCAGGCGCGCGGCCACCTCGGGAGCCCCGCCCCGCGTCTCCAGCCAGGCCAGCATCGTCTCGGCGAGCCGCCGCCCGTGCGTGGGACCGCAGTGGGCGAGCGGCTCCAGACAGCGCAGCGCCAGGTCGTCGATCAGCTCCTCCGGTTGCAGCAGGACCAGCGCCTCGGTGTGCTCGGTGCAGTACAGCACCTCTCCCGCGGGCAGCAGTCCCCGCTCCATCAGCCGTACCGCCGCCTCCGCCCAGCGCAGCGACTTCGCCGCGTCGCGCAGCGGCACGGGCGGGCCGATCGCGCCGGCCCAGCCGGTCAGCGCCCGGTGCAGCAGTTCGGGGCGCCCGGCGGCGTCGGGCTCGGGCACGACCATGCGGGGCTGCTCGTACTCCATGTCCAGCAGCACGCCCTGGCTCACGGCGGGGGCGACGGCCTCCCGGGCGGGCCGCAGCAGTACACCGACCGCGACCTTGCCGGGCAGCGGCCAGCCGATCCGCGCGGCCCGTTCGGTGAGCGCCTCGGCCGGGTCACCGCGGTGGTGCTCGGCGAGGAGCAGTTCCATCAGCCGGCGCTGCAACCTCAGACGTTCACCGGCCTGCCTCGCGGCGGCCTCGGCGTAACCGCGTACGGACTGGTCGACCAGCCCGTCCAGGTACTCGTATCCGGCGTCGACCAGCTCGTACATCGCGGGCGGCGGGATCTCCACGCGCGTGCCGATCTCGGCGAACCGGCGCCAGGCGAGCCGTACCCCGAGCCGGTAGATCGCCTGGAGCGAGTCGAGGCTGCGGCCGTTGAGGCCCTCGCCGCGGCCGAACTCCTGGAAGACCTCGGGGTGGACGCGCGGCCGGCCCTCGGCGGTCTCCAGGTGCTGGACGAACACCTCGATGGCCCGGCGGATGCCGACCAGCGCCATCGGTTCGCCCGAGTCGTCGAGCACCACGGGCAGATGCGGGTACTCGTGCTGTATCTCCTGGAGGATCTGCTCGGCGAGCGCGGGCGCCTCGGCCATCGCGAGCGCGGCGAACTGCCGCACCTGCAGGCGCGGTACGTCGTGCCAGGCCGAGCGCACGGGGACGGGTGCCGGGCGGAGAGCCATGGTCAGCGCTCCCGGCCGGCCGTCTCATAGGTGATGAGTGGCGTGTTCGGCTGCTCCGGGGTCGCGTCGAGCAGCGCCACGATGCCGAGGGCGGCGCCCACGGCGAGCACGGCGGCGGCCGTCACGGTCAGCAGGACGGCGGGCAGTCTGGACATCGCGGGTCAGCCTCTCTGTCGAAAGGTCACCCCCACCTGAGCGCTCCGCTGGGAGCGCCGTCCTGGATCCGCGGGCCGATGGTGGCCGGCCGCGCAGTTCCCCGCGCCCCTGGCGGGGCGCGGCACATCTCCCTCGCCACCGGGCCCACCTCGTCCCGGCCGACGAGTCCCCGGTGCCGGCAAGTCCTCAGTGTCATCAACGCATTGACACTTCGTCAAGGGTGCGCCTACGGTTCCCGGCCCATACCGCACCTGCACCCTCCCCCACCGTGCCGGCACCTGTCCGTGCCGCGTCACCAAGAGACCTTGGAGTGCCCGGATGCGCCGTACTGCCACACCCTTTTCCCTGGTCGTACTGGGTCTGGGCGTCTTCCTGCTCGTCCTGGCCCCCCTGCTCGCCCGGTACGTCGAACCACGCGCCCAGCGCACTCCCATCGACACCGACCAGACGACCGTCTTCACCGGCACGGGCAGTTATTTCGACACCGACGAGATCGAGACCGTCCGCGACAAGAAGATCACCATCACCCGGCAGGTCCGCGGGGACGTCGCCGAGAGCGAGAAGAGCGGCCGGGCGGTCTGGGACGTGTCCACGTCCGTCGACACGAACAAGTCGCTGCCGGCGGCCGACCCGCACGACTCGCTCCAGTGGACCATGGAGCGCTGGGTGACCGACCGGAAGACGAACAAGCCGGTCCACTGCTGCCAGGAGAAGCCGTACTTCGAGGGCGAGGCCTACCTCAAGTTCCCCTTCGACGTGCAGAAACGCTCGTACATCTGGTGGGACAACACCCTCGGCTCGACCGTCACGCTGAAGTACCGGGGTGAGAAGCGGATCCAGGGGTACAAGGGTCTGCGGTTCACCGGGACCGTACCCGCCACCAAGACCGGCACCCGGCTCGTGCCGGGCACCCTCGTGGGTGTGGAGGACGCGGGCCAGGTGCTCGCCGAGGAGTGGTACTCCAACCACGGCGTCGAGCTGGTCGCCGACCAGCGCACGGGCCGGATCATCTACGCGGCGATCGGCCCACGCAAGACGCTCCGGGCGCCGGGGACGAAGAAGGACGCCGTCGTCCTGCTCGACAGCAAGCGGATCGCGTTCACCCCCGAGACCCAGAAGCAGCAAGTGGATCTCGCCGACACGGACAGCGGTCTGCTGCGCATGGTGGGGCGGACGGTGCCGTTGGGAGCGGGAATTGTCGGCTTCCTCCTGGCTGCGGTCGGTGCCGTTTTGGTGGCACGAGGGCGTCCGCATCCCGAAACGCCCGAGAGCTCCCAGGAACCGCTCACAATGTGATGAGACGTCAGCTCCACAAAGCCCCGAAATTGTCACTTCGGTGAGTAGCCGCAGCGAACCAGCGGGCGAAAACTGTCCACCCCACCCGCACACGGTCCCTCCGCACCCCGGCACAGCAGACCCCGCCCACCCCCACGGAACACACCCCACAGAAGTCCCGCAGAAACCCCCACAGAGACCCCACCGAAGTACCGGCAGAACGGTTTCACCGATCGGTTCCACCCCTCCATACGGATAGCCACCGCGGGAAATTCAGGGTTCCCGCACCGAACGGACCGACCGCACCGCCACACGCACCTTCACACGCACCAACCCCCCCACGCCCCACGCTGGTTCCGCACCCCGAGACGAGTTGGAGCACCCATGCCCCAGCACGTGCCTTCGTCGTTGCGCGCCGCCTTCCCCCGCTCCGCGCAGCGACACCCGGCGCTCCCCCCACAGCCGCGCCGAATCGTTTTCCTCGCCCGCCGTGACTACGGCAACGAAGCAGCGGGCGGCTCCGAACTCCTCGTCGACAGACTCGCCGAGGGGCTGACCCACCTCGGCCATCAGGTCACCCTGCTGTGCGGCGGACCCGCCGCGTACCGCGACTACCGCGTCGTGTCGGCGGGCGGCGACCTCGGCCACTATCTGCGCGCCAGATCGGCGTTCCAGCGTCAGGTCGGCGACTGCGACCTGCTCGTGGAGGTCTGCAACGGCATGCCGTACCTGGCACCGCTGTGGCACCGCGGACCGACCCTGTGCCTGGTCAACCACGTCCACACCGACCTGTGGCGGATGCGGTTCGGCGGACCGCTGGCCCCCGCCGCCCGGCTCGGCCGAAGACTCGAACACTGGGCACTGGCGGGCGGGCAGCGCGGCGGCCTGCTGGTCGCCGTCTCCCCGTCGACGGCCCACGCGCTGCGCGCCATCGGCGTCGAGCGCGAACGCATCCGGGTCGTGCACAACGGGGTGGAGGAGCCGGGCGCACCGGCCGAACGCTCACCGGAACCGCTGTTCCTGGCCGTGGGACGGCTCGTCGAGTACAAACGCATCGAACTGCTGCTGCGCCTGTGGGAACGGGTCCGCCCGGTCACCGGCGGCCGGCTGGTGATCGTCGGCGACGGCCCCGAACGGCAGCGGCTCCAGCAACTGGCCGGTCCCGGAGTGGAGTTCACCGGCCATGTCTCCGAGGCCGAGAAGCACCGCCTGCTCTGCGCCGCCTGGCTGCTGCTGCACCCCTCCGCCGTGGAGGGCTGGGGTCTGGTGGTCACGGAGGCGGCGGCCCGCGAGACACCCGCGATCGCCTTCGACGTACCCGGCCTGCGCGACTCGATCGTGGACGGCGAGACGGGCCTGCTGGCCCGCGGCGAGTCCTCGTTCGCCGCGGCCTGGTGCACCCTCGCCCTGTCCACCCACCGTCGCACCCTCATGGGCAAGGCGGCCGGCGACCGCGCCGCCCAGTACCGCTGGCACCGCACGGTCCGCCAGTTCAGAGCCGTGGCGACGGAGGCGGTGAGGGGCTGGACACCATGACCCCCTGGCGGCGGAACTCCGGGCGGCGGGCTCCCCGGCCGAAGACCCCTCGATGGAAGACATCCCGACTGAGGACTTCTCGGCTGAGGACTTCTCGGCGCGAGGGCGCGAGACCGGGGCCCGGTACGGGCCTGCGGGACCCTTCCCTGCGCCGCTCCCTCGCCCTCTTCCGTGCCTTCCGTCACGAGCAGGAGGACCCCGAGGGCTGCTACACGCTGCTCGCCCGGGACGCCGCCGACCAGGTGGAGGCGTACGACGGTCCGGTGAAGGGCCGGATCGTCGTGGACGTGGGCGGCGGGGGCGGCTATTTCACCGAGGAGTTCCGCAGGCGGGGCGCGCACGGCCACCTCTTCGAGCCGGACCCGCGCGAACTCGGTCCGAAGCCCCCCGAGGGATCGGTCGTCGCCGACGGCTATCTGCTGCCCCTCGCGGACGGTGTGGCCGACGTCTGCTTCTCCTCCAACGTCCTTGAGCACGTCGCCGACCCGCAGACCTTCCTCAGCGAGATGGTCCGCGTCACGCGGCCCGGCGGGCTGATCTACGTGTCGTTCACCAACTGGCTGTCCCCCTGGGGCGGTCACGAGTGGGCGCCCTGGCACTACCTGGGCGCCGACCGGGCCCGCGCCCGCTACCGGCGCCGTACCGGCAGGCCCGCCAAGCACACCCTCGGCGAGAACCTCTTCGCCGTGCACATCGGACCCACCCTGCGGCAGGTGCGCGCCCGCGACGACGTCACGGTCGTCTCGGCGCGCTCCCGCTACTGGCCGTTCCTCGCCCAGGCCGTCGCCAGAGCGCCGGGACTGCGTGAATTCGCCACCTGGAACCTCCTCCTCATCCTCCGGCGGTGTCCATGACCAGCACGGTCCAGGCCCCTCCCCCGGCGGCGACCCGCCCCCTCGCCCCGGACCCAGGCCCCGAGCAGGGACCCCGGTCGCGGCGGTGGCTGCTGGGGTTCTGGGCCGTGGTCCTCGTGCTGTTCCTGGCCGTGGACCCGGGCCGACAGACCTTCGACACCAAGCTCGGGGTCGCGCTCGACCCCGGGCAGTTCCTGGCGGACCTCGGCCAGCTGTGGCACGACCGGGGCGGCTTCGGCGGTATCGCGGACCAGTACGTCGGCTACGCCTTCCCCATGCTGCCCTACTACTGGCTGACCGACCTGATCAGCATGCCGGTGTGGCTGGCCGAGCGGCTGTGGATGTCGCTCGTCGTGGCGGTCGCCTTCTGGGGCGCGCTGCGGCTCGCGGAGCGCCTGGACATCGGCAGTTCCGCCTCCCGGCTCCTCGGCGCGGTGGTGTACGCGCTGTGGCCGGTGTTCACCATCGTCGTCGGCTCGACCTCGGCCGCCGCCCTGCCCGGCGCGTTCCTGCCGTGGGTGCTGCTGCCGCTGACGAACGACCGCCACAGCGCCCGGGTGGCCGCCCTGCGCTCGGCGCTCGTCATCCCCTTCATGGGCGGGGTCAACGCGGCCTCCACGCTGGCCTCCCTGCTGCCCGTCGGCCTCTACCTCCTGTCCCGGACGCGCGGTCCACGGCAGCGCAAGCTGATCGCCTGGTGGGTGCCGGGCGTGCTCCTGGCGACGGCCTGGTGGGTCGTCCCGCTGCTGGTGCTGGGCATCTACGGCGAGAACTTCCTTCCGTACGTGGAGAGTTCGCAGACCACGACGGACACCATGGCGGCGACGGAGTCGCTGCGCGGCGCCGGCAACTGGGTCGCCTATCTGCACTTCAACGAGGCCTGGCTGCCCGCGGGCTGGACCGTGACCGCCTCGGTG